>JAZSBF010000016.1:0-11623 GCA_045602205.1 Eubacteriales bacterium | reverse complement strand
GCCGCCAGCGTTCATCCTGAGCCAGGATCAAACTCTCGAATAATTGTATATTAAACGCAGCCTTAGCTACGTCTACTATCTTCTTTCGAGCTTAATTCTTAGCTTCTTTTACTTTGTTCGAGTATATATAACTCTTTGACGTGATCAGCACTTGCTTTTGCTTTGTACTTATCTCTTGTTGTTCAATTTTCAATGACCGCGCCACCCGCTTCCAGCGGACAGCTTGACTATTATATCACATCCCTTTCTCCTTGTCAATATCTTTTTTTAACTTTTTTTGAAAAAATTTTTATGTTTAAATCAATTTGTGCAAACACACAATAAAAATAAAACCTCCGAGGTCTTTTTATGTTAACTATTCTCTTCAGAACCATCATTATATATCTGTCACTCTTGATAATTATGCGTCTTATGGGAAAAAGGCAGATCGGAGAACTCGATATTTCAGATCTCGTTACCACATTTCTTATTTCGGAGATAGCCTCTCTCCCAATAACAGACACCTCGATTCCCGTTGCTTTTGCCATAATACCTATGATAGTCCTTCTCACATTCGAAGTGTCATCCTCGTGGTTTCTCTCAAGATTTCCTTTTTTAAAAAACTTCTTTTCCGCACGCCCCGCAACCTTAATCTCCAACGGAGAAATAAATCAAAAAGAAATGTTAAAATCACGGTTGTCTCTCGATGAGCTCATAGGAGAGCTCAGGCAAAGCGGAGTATCGGATATATCCGAGGTCAAATATGCTATACTTGAGCAAAACGGAAAAATAACGGTAATTCAGAATGCGTCCGCAAAGCCCATATCCGCCGAGCAAATGAATATCGAGGTATGCGACAACGGAATAGACCACATAATTATAAGTGACGGATTCGTAAACAAATACTCCCTCGAGTTGCTTGGAATAGGCGAGGACGAGCTTTATAGAATCCTTGCCTCAAAAAATATAACAAAAAAAGAGGTCTACCTTATGTTGATAGACGACTCGAGAAACGTAAAGATATTCAGAAAGGAGAAAGAGTGATGCGCTCCTTTGTCGCAACTATTCTCATATTTATATTTGTGTGCGGCATCATAGTAGTCAACAACCGCTACGTAAAGGATTGCGCCTCTTATATTTGCGAATGTGTAAGCGAGGAAAGCTTTTACAACGACCCGAATGCTGCCGTCAATAGACTGGAGGATTTTTGGGAGAAAAATCACCCTTTTATCGGTCTGTCGGTTGGATTCAAGGAGCTTGACAGAATGTCGGAGCTTATCATAGAGCTAAAAAGCTATACAGAGCTTGGAAACACGTCCGAGATAAAGCGTTTACGTATGCTGATAATCGATTCTGCTGACGACATATCGAGGCTTGAGAAATTTGATATAGAGAATCTTTTATAAAAATCGCGGCGGAAGAACCTTTCTTCCGCCACGTAATTTTTTTACTTGTTATTACTTATATATTCGTCTATTGCTTTAGCCGCTGTTTTTCCCGCACCCATAGCAAGAATTACAGTAGCCGCGCCTGTGACGGCATCTCCGCCTGCGTAGACTCCTTCTCTCGAGGTCTTTCCCGAGTCGTCAACGATTATTCCACCCCATCTCTGAGTTTCAAGTCCCTCGGTAGTGGACTTTATAAGAGGGTTAGGAGATGTTCCAAGCGCCATAATAACACAATCAACATCAAGCGTAAATTCACTGTCAGGCTTTTCGACAGGTCTGCGGCGTCCCGAAGCATCAGGCTCGCCAAGCTCCATCTCTATGCAGACCATTCCGCACACGTTTTTATTGTCGTCGCCAAGTATAGCCGTGGGATTTGAAAGAGTTTTGAAGATTATTCCCTCTTCCTTTGCGTGCTCGACCTCCTCGCGTCTTGCGGGAAGCTCCTCCATTCCCCTTCTATATACTATATACACCTCAGCGCCAAATCTTTTGGCGCATCTTGCAGCGTCCATAGCAACGTTTCCGCCGCCGACTACCGCAACGCGCTTTGATCTCTGTATCGGAGTTGAACTGTCTTTTTGATATGCCTTCATCAAGTTTATTCTTGTCAAAAACTCGTTTGCGGAATAAACGCCCTTGAGGTTCTCTCCGGGGATATTCATAAATTTTGGAAGTCCTGCACCCGAACCGATAAACACAGCCTCGTATCCGTACTCGTTCTGAAGCTCATCTATCGAGATAGTCTTTCCGATAACGGTATTTGTCTCTATCTTAACGCCAAGCGCCTTGAGCCCCTCTATTTCATCGGCAACTATCGATTTTGGAAGACGGAATTCGGGAATACCGTAAACAAGGACTCCGCCCGCAAGGTGAAGCGCCTCGTATACCGTTACCTCGTAGCCTGCTCTCGCAAGCTCACCCGCGCAGGCAAGTCCCGAAGGCCCTGAGCCTATGACCGCGACCTTATGACCGTTTGACGCGACTTTTTCGGGCGCTCTTTTTTTAAGAGCGTTATGTCTGTCGGCAACGTATCTCTCAAGCCTTCCTATCGCAACAGGCTCGCCCTTAATTCCTCTGACACACTTCTGCTCGCACTGCGTCTCCTGAGGGCAGACTCGTCCGCACACAGCGGGAAGCGAGCTTGCCTCGGTAATTATGTTGTAAGCTTCCTCAAATTCTCCCTCAGCTACCTTTTCGATAAATGCAGGAATGTGTATCTTTACAGGACAACCGCTGACACAGGGCTTGTTTTTACAGTTGAGACATCTTTTTGCCTCGTCGATAGCCTGCTCCTCGGTATATCCAAGCGCGACCTCATCAAAATTTTTATTTCTTATATCAGGTGCCTGATGCGGCATCTCGTTCTTTTTTAACGACATATTCGGCATATCACTTTACCTCCTGTGAGAAAAGGTTGCAGGTCTGCTCATACGAGTGACGTTCAAAATCACGGTAGAATCCGCCTCTTGCCATCGCTTCGTCGAAATCTATCTCGTGCCCGTCAAATTCAGGACCGTCAACGCAGGCAAACTTTGTTTGTCCGCCGACACTTAGGCGGCAACCTCCGCACATTCCCGTTCCGTCTATCATTATCGGGTTCATAGACGCAACCGTCTTTATACCGTACTGCTTTGTAAGAGCGCATACGAATTTCATCATTATAAGCGGTCCGATAGTAATGACTCTATCATATTTTTCTCCGCTTTCGATAAGAGCCTTGAGCGCATCGGTAACAAGTCCCTTCTCGCCGCAGCTTCCGTCGTCGCTCATAAGCTTCATCACTTTACTTACAGAGCGGAATTCATTCTCAAGAATAACAAGCTCCTTATTTCTGAATCCGACTACACTGTGCACCTCGACACCAAGCTCAAAAAATTTCTTTGCCACAGGGTAAGCAATAGCGCACCCAACACCTCCGCCGACGATAGCAACCTTTTTTACTCCGTCGGTCTCTGTCGCTCTGCCAAGCGGTCCGACAAAATCGCAGATATATTCACCCTCATTCAAATGAGCGAGCTTTTCGGTCGTAGCGCCGACCTTCTGGAATATTATAGTAACCGTGCCGTTTTCTCTGTCGTAGTCGGCAACAGTAAGCGGTATGCGCTCTCCCTCGTTGTCAACACGCAAAATTATAAACTGCCCCGGCTCCGCCTTTTTTGCGACCAACGGAGCATCTATTTTCATCAGTATGACTGTTGGATTCAATATTTTCTTTTCAACTATCCTATACATAGCAAATACCGTTCCCATTAAATTTAATGTATAAATTATATTCTATCAAAAAACTCAATATTTTTCAAGAGTTATTCGAAACTTTATCACCGCTAATATGCAACATTTTTTCAAAAAATCGACACATATCTTTGTATATTTTTATTTTTTAATGATGAGAATGAGAAGCAAAACAAAATTCAGATAGCTAAAAACTTTTTTCGAAAAGGTTTGGAGAGGGTTTCAGGGAGAACCTTTCCTTAAAAGGTTCTCCCTGAAAAAAGCCTATACACAAGCTATCTATCTCAATTATCGTTTGCAACTATTGCGATACCAAGCTCCGCAAGTCCCTTAGGATCGGGATCGGAGGGCGACTTTGTCATAAGCTCGGATGCGTTCTGTACCTTCGGGAATGCGATAACGTCTCTTATATCCTCAAGTCCGAGAAGGAGCGTTACAAGGCGGTCAAAGCCGAACGCAAGTCCACCGTGAGGCGGAACTCCGTACTTGAACGCCTCGATAAGATAGCCAAACTTGTCGTTAGCCTCATCCTCGCTCATTCCAAGCACCGAGAACATCTTTGACTGAATGTCGCGGTCGTGTATTCTTACAGAACCGCCGCCAAGCTCTGTGCCGTTAAGCACGATGTCGTATGCCTTTGCGCGTACTCTCGCGGGGTCGCTGTCGATATACTGAAGGTCCTCGTCCATAGGAGAGGTGAAGGGATGGTGCATAGCGTAGAAGCGTTCGTCCTCCTCGCTGTACTCAAGAAGCGGGAATTCGGTTACCCAGAGGAACTTGAAATCCATCGGATCGAGAAGTCCAAGTCTCTTAGCGCACTCACAACGAAGCGCTCCGAGAGCATCAAATACAACCTTGTTCTTGTCTGCAACGATAAGTATAAGATCTCCCGCCTCTGCGCCGAGAGCGCTCTTTATAGCGTCGTTCTCCGTCTCGGTGAGGAATTTTGCATAGGACGAGGATATCTCTCCTGTCTGCGCCCATTTGAGCCAAGCAAGTCCCTTTGCCTTATATGTCTTCGCCACCTCGGTGAGCGAATCTATTTCCTTACGTGAGAAGCGCGCTCCGCCCTTGACGTTGATCGCTCTTACAGATCCGCCATTCTCGATAGCTCCCGCAAAGACCTTGAATTCTGTGTTCACAAGGAGCGCGGAAAGGTCGTTAAGCTCAAAGCCGAATCTTATGTCGGGCTTGTCCGAGCCGAAGCGAGCCATAGCCTCTGCGTAAGGCATACGGATAAAGTCGCCCTCAAGTGTCTTACCGAAATATTCCTTAAAGAGATACTTGATAAATCCCTCGTGCATTTTCATAACGTCATCAGCGGTAACGAAGGACATCTCTGTATCTATCTGTGTAAACTCGGGCTGACGGTCTGCTCTGAGGTCCTCGTCTCTGAAGCAACGCGCTATCTGAAAATATCTGTCGTATCCAGACACCATAAGCAATTGCTTATAGAGCTGGGGAGACTGCGGAAGCGCATAAAATTTGCCCTGATGCACACGACTGGGCACGAGATAGTCTCTCGCCCCCTCGGGCGTAGGCTTGCAAAGATTGGGAGTCTCTATATCGATAAATCCGTTCTCCGCATAGTAATCCCTCGCTATCTTGCTTATCTTTGAGCGTGCGATGATGTTTCTCTGCATATCGGGACGGCGAAGATCGAGATAACGGTATTTGAGTCTGAGCTCTGCGTTTACGTTGCTGTTTTCAACTATCTCAAAGGGAGGTGTTGCCGCTACCGAAAGAATTTTGAGCTCATCGACCGCGATCTCTATCTCTCCCGTGGGAAGATTTTTATTTACAGCGCCCTCTCCTCTTCTGCGGACTATTCCCTTCGCGCAAAGCGTATACTCCGCGCGGATTCCGAAAGCGTCGTCGAATATCTTTCTGTCCGTGGTATCGTCAAAAGCAAGCTGAACTATACCCGTTCTGTCTCTGAGGTCTATAAATATGAGCGAGCCGAGGTCTCTCTGCTTCTGGACCCAACCCATAACGCAGACTCTCTTACCAAGATCCTCCGTGCCAAGCTCCGCGCAATATGCGCTTCTTTTATCTTTTTCTGTCAAAAATTCTGCCATTTTATTCTACCTTTCCATTTCTTTGCAAAAATCAACGAGGTTAATGTATATCAGCCTATTGGGTTGCCCTCGTTATCGAATATCGGGAGCTTCTCAAGATAGATGAGATCGTCTCTCTCCTGAGCGTCACCCTCAGCAAGTATCGTCATTTTTCCGCAAACAACAGCGCCCGCCTTCAAAACGAGCTCTTCAACGGCTCTGAGCGATTCTCCCGTAGATATAACGTCGTCAACGATAAGTATTTTTTTGCCCTTCATAAGCTCGGCATCTGCCATATCAAGATAGAGTGTCTGCTCCTTAGCGGTGGTTATAGAGCGAACCGTGGATTCAAACACGCCTGTCATATAAAGCTTGGGCGCTTTGCGCGCAAGAAAATATTTCTGATTTCCCGCAAGTCTTGCCATTTCGTGAACAAGCGGAATTCCCTTTGCCTCTGCCGAGATCAAATAATCATATTCGGGAGCTCTGTCAAGAAGCTCCTTCGCGCACACCGTTGTAAGCTCAGGATCTCCGAATATAACAAATGCGCCTATCTGCAGCGTATCGCTTATAGGACAGAGAGGAAGCTCTCTCCAAAGTCCCGCAATTTTCATTCTGTGACATTTACGTTCCATAAAATCTCTCCTTGCAGAAAATATCATACCACCCTATATTATACACCATTATTTGAAATTGTCAATAATTAAATTAGTATCTCACCGACAGTTATTTTAAAGTATTAATATTCACTATCCTCATTGACAAAATCCTCTTATTATGTTATAATGATATTTGTGTGTTTAAAATACGCCTGTTGGGCGGTCTATTAATATATTCTCTTATTTTTCGGAGGTTGATTTTGGAAAAAGAAATGACTCTTCGCTCCGGCGCGACCATTCGTGCTATCTCTCGCAAGGATGCTGATGCAAAGAATTATCTCACCCGTCAGACTCTCTCTCAGCTGCACCTGATGCCCTCGGGCGACCCCGTGGCTTTTGAGATATCTGAAAACGGCAGTATTATATATTACTTCGATCCCGAAAGGGTCACCGAAGCCCCCGTTGAAATGTGGTATAGTCCCACATCCCGCAAGGAGACCTTCACGCTCGATAGCGGCTCTGTGATCGAAAGAATGAGCATCAAGCGCGCCGCGGCTTGCGGATACTATACTCAGGACAAGCTTTTGCGTATGAATTTTGAAGTAATTGAAGAGCCTGTTGCCTACACCTATAAGGCAGACAAAACTATGCTTTTCTTCTACGACAAAAAGACGGCAAAGCGTTTGCCGCTTATGTGCGTAAGATGCGGAAAGGACGTAAGATACAAGAAAAAGCTCTGCCGTGACTGTTACGAGCAGGATATGGCGATAAGACGCGAGGAGGGCGACCGCATAAGAAACGCATCCTATTTTATGGATAGAAAAAAGGTCCTCTTTTTCGACCTTGAGCTCACGGGATTTTATGACCACGACGAGATATTGTCTATCACGGTAATAGACGGAAACGGCGATATGGTTATGGATACTCTTGTAAAGCCCGAGCATACGAAAAAGTGGAATCGCACAGAAAAGATACACGGTATATCTCCCGAAATGGTAGTTGATTCTCCACTGCTCTCCGAGCTGACCCCGAGGATCAAGGAAATATTTGAGGGGGCTGACAACATTATAGCCTACGGCGTATCGACAGATTTCAGCCATATAAAATACATATACGACACGCCCGAGGAGCGCGACGAGCTTCACAAAAAGGTGCGTTGCTGCGCTAACGAATACGTAAGATATATCCACGAGCATCACCCCGAGCTCGAGCACGCGTCATTGAGTGACGCTATGGCGTGTCTTGGCATCGAGTGGGAGGGAGTCCCCCACTCATCGATTGCCGACACTTACGCCTGCCGCAAGGTGTGGAACGCTCTGTTCCCCAACTACTACCGCGATTGATTTTACTTTGAGAGGTTTTTATGGATAGATTTTTTGGACTTGATAACGCTCCCAAAAGAGACGACGTAAAGCTTTTGGTATCGGTGACCGACCACGTATATCTCGCTATCCTTGAGGGTATCCTTGAGGAAAACGATATTCCTTATCTCACAAAAGACAGAGGCTGCGGCTCTGTGCTGAAGGTGATCGCGGGATTTTCTATGTTCGGTGCAGACATTTTCGTTCTTGTGCGCGACTATGACAGAGCGCTCGCTCTCATCGAAACTATGCCCACCGAGGAAGAATACAAAAACGCGGAGATACTCTCCGAGGACTCCTGCGAGGAAGAAGATAATATATGAAGGAAATAATTTTGTGCAAATACGGCGAGATAGTTCTCAAGGGCGCTAACAAAAAGTATTTTGAGGATATGCTCTGCCGCGAAATGAAAAAGCGCGCTAAGTCGTATGGAAATTTCGATATCTACCGCGCGCAGAGTACGATATATATCGAGCCGCTTGATGACGATGCAGACCTTGACGGTATGTTTGACGCGGCGCGCAAAGTCTTTGGAATAGTCACTCTTTCACGCGCCGCTGTGTGCGAAAAGAATATCAAAGCTATATCCGAGACCGTAAAAAGCTATATCCCCGATTTTTTGAGAAGCGCAAAGACCTTCAAGGTCGAGGCAAAGAGAAGCGACAAGAGCTTCCCTCTTGATTCTATGGAGATATCAAGAGAGATCGGCGGTGTCGTTCTTTCGGCTTGCCGCGGAGTAATGGTTGACGTGCACAAACCTGACATCGTAGTAAAGGTCGAGATACGCGAGTTTGGCGCATACGTCTCGGCAGGCGTTTTCAAGGGCGCGGGCGGAATGCCCGTAGGAAGCAACGGACGCGGATTGCTTCTTCTCTCGGGCGGTATCGACTCTCCCGTTGCGGGACATATGATAGCAAAGAGGGGAGTCAAGCTTGAGGCTATCCACTTTGAGTCCTTCCCATACACGAGCGAGCGAGCAAAGGAAAAGGTGCTTGACCTTGCAAGACTTGTTGCTGTGTACGCAGGTGACATAAACGTTCATATAGTCTCGCTCACGCATATCCAAGAGGAGCTTGTAAAGCACTGCGAGGAGGATTATTTCACCCTTCTTCTCAGAAGATATATGATGGCTATTGCCGAGAAGGTGGCGCGCCAGCGTGATTGCGGTGCGCTTATCACGGGAGAGAGCGTGGGACAGGTCGCGTCTCAGACTATGCAGGCGCTCGCCGTTACCGACTCTGCCGTAAATATCCCCGTGTTCAGACCGTGTATAGGACTGGACAAGGAGGAGATAGTACAGATAGCGCGTAGGATCAATACCTTTGATACGTCTATCCTTCCCTACGAGGATTGCTGTACAGTCTTTACCCCCAGACATCCCAAAACCCGCCCCGATCTCGAAAAGGTCCTCGCGCAAGAGCAGAAGCTCGACTTCGACACGCTCGTCGAAGAAGCGCTCGGCACTCTTTATACCGAGCATATCGTTGCGGAGTATTGATGGTTAGTTAATGTTTAGGATTTTTTGTGAGAACCTTTTGAGGAAAGCTACAAAGCCTATGGCTTTGTGCCAAGTTTGATTTGGCGGCTAAACACCGCCATTTCAGCTTACAGCTAAAAACATCAAACATTGGTTCTCACACTCTCCAAACCTTTTTGAAAAATGGCTCAGCTACCCACTAAAATTAAGCTAAATGATAAAATAATTTCTAAGGAAACAACCCGTCGGACACTTGCGTACCGACGGGTTGTATTTTTATTATAACGAACGGGAGGAGCAAGCCCCTCCCCTACCGAGTATGATGGAATTTAAAATAATCCCACCGCCGTGAAATTTTTCTTTACTCTAATTATCATTTTTAGTCCAACTAAATTTTAAATCTTATCGTTTCGTAGAGAGCGCTAGGGACACCGTGGCGCGAGCCGAAACGGCGGAAGCGGTAGGTCGGAGTGCCGATGCATACGACACCTTAAGATTTATTGACAGCTCCGACCGCGAATTTTTGCTTATAGAAAATGCGCTCTCCGTATGAGGAGAGCGCAACAGTAAACTGTCGATTTCAGTGTAAAAATAGTTTCAAAAGGTTTGGAGAGTGTGAGAACCTTTCCTAAAAGGTTCTCACGAAAAAAACTAAACATCAACTAACTTCCTTAAAAGGTTCTCACGAAAAAAACTAAACATCAATTAACTTCCTTAAAAGGTTCTCGCAAAAAATCCCAACTATCTCTTATTATTTTTAAAATACTGATAAAGGTTACAAGGTATCATACCGTTATAGAGCTTTCTGGCCTTATCGGCGCGGCGGCCGTAAAGCGTCTGAAAATTCTCGCTTGAGGTGAGGACGTATATCTGCCACGGCTCGAAGGCAGCAAAATTTTTACCCATAGCGCGATAGAGCTTCTCGACATCAGCCACCGTCATAAGTCTCTCTCCATAAGGGGGATTGCAAATGATAGTTCCCCTTCTGTCAGGCTTTTTTATCTCGGTAGCGTCTGCGTGAAAGAATTTTATAGAATCGGATACTCCCGCGCGCTTCGCGGAATATCTTGCTATCTTCAGCACGTCGTCGTCAATGTCAGACCCCCACGCCTCAAAGCTTGAATCTCTTATTATATCCTCGGCTGCCCATTCTCTCGCTTCGCTCCAGACCGAATCATCTATCTGTCTGAACGACTCTGCGGCAAAGCTTCTTTTAAGACCCGGAGCTATATTCCGCATCATCATAGCAGCCTCTATAAGTATTGTGCCCGAGCCGCAAAAAGGGTCCCACAAAAGCACGTCATCCCTCGGTCTTGCGGTTGCCGCAATAGCCGCCGCAAGTGTCTCGCGCAAGGGCGCTGCGCCTGCGTCGGGACGGTAGCCTCGCTTGTGTAGCGGAACGCCTGTCGTGTCTATCATAAGCGTCGCTTGGTCCTTGAGAATAAAAAATTCAACCTGATATTTAGTCCCCTCTTCCGAGAACCACTTTATCCCGTATTTATCCGAAAGCCTTGATACAATAGCCTTTTTAACTATGCTCTGACAGTCGGGCAAAGAAAAAAGCTTACTTTTTATAGAATGTCCTTTTACGGGGAAGGCATCGTTTTTGCCCACAAACATCTCCCAAGGAAGCGCCTTTGTTCCCTCAAAAAGCTCCTCAAAGCTCTCTGCCTGAAAGCTTCCCATATTGATAAACACTCTCTCGGCAAAGCGAAGCCTTATATTTGCGTCGGCAAGCGAATTCTCATCGCCCTCAAAATAAACTCTGCCGTCTATCGTTTGGGTCCTTTTGCAGCCCAGCTCGTCTATCTCCTCGCCCAAAAGCTTTTCAAGCCCGAAAAGGCAGGTAGCTACCAACTGTAATTTCATATTTTATATCCTCTCGTAAGCATATGCAATTCATTTAACTTAGTATATCATCATCCCGCGCTTTATGTCAAGGGCTTTATGATTTTCAGAAAAACATTTGCATTATATACAAAAAATGTGAAACTTTTTTCTAAATTAGTGTTGACAAAATAAAAAAGCAATGATATAATCAACTTAGCGAACAAAAAAACAAGAAAGGATGAAAATCTTATGAAAAAATTATTAATCGCTATTTTGGTCGCATCATTGCTTTGCGCAGCGATCATTCCTCTTTCAGCTACAACTGACCCCAACGATCCTCTTGGATTGGGTGCTGCTTATGAGGCAGCCGATAACGGTGAGCTTCTCTACATGGTAGATTTCAGTGGCACTGACGGAGCCTACTCACCCGTTTTTAACAGTAATAACCCGAATTTTGCAGGGGCTTTCACTGCTACCCTCGTAGATGAGGGTGAAGGCGTTACCATAACAGGCGTACCCAGCACTGTAACCAACGACGGTCAGATCCCTGGATTCTATGGCGGCTTTATCAAAGGACTTCCCGCTAATGCAAACACTTCGTACACTATGATCTACAAGGTAAATGCAAGCACAGGTATTG
>JAZSBF010000015.1:0-6116 GCA_045602205.1 Eubacteriales bacterium | reverse complement strand
TTTGCGAAATTCTCGGGGGGACAAATTGCCTTGGTGACGGCAATTTGTCCCCTACGCTTATCCTGTTCCCTGAAATTGCATTTTTAGAAATGTTATAGCTTAAATTTGTGTATTCCGATTGACTTTTTTACTTGATTGTGTTATAATTATAACTGCGAAACAAACTTAATAGCAGAATCAGGGGTATTTTCTTTTTATGGGAATACTATACCCTTTTTTCGTCAATTCTACCTTTGTGAATTTGGTAAAAGCGCAAATTCCACTTTGGTAGGGTTGGCAAGATCTATATCCCCAATTCTGTTAAGTTTGTTTCGCAGCAATCGGGGTTTGCGTTTTTCGGTGCGGCAGCTTCGGTTGTCGCACTTTTTTGTTTTTGGAGCAGTTCTATGATAGTTGCTTTCTGCGGACACTCCCAATACACAGAATCGGGAGAAGACGAACAAAAAATTATCTCTCTTTTGACAGAGCTGGTAGGAGACTGCCCTGCCGAGCTTTTCTTTGGCGGTTATGGTTCTTTCGACGCGTTCGCGCGCACGTGCGGAAAGAAGTATCAAAAAACGCACCCCAACACAAAATTGATTTTCGTAACGCCTTATATCACCGATAATTACCAAAAGAATTATTTGAAGCACAATAAGGCTCTGTATGACGAAATTCTTTATCCGAATTTAGAGGACAAGCCCTTGAAATATGCTATTTTGTACCGTAACAAGTGGATGGTCGAACAAGCCGATTACGTTATCGCGTATATAACTCACGATTGGGGCGGAGCTTATCAAACCTACAAACATGCAAAACACAAAAAGAAGCCTTTGTTCAATATATATTCGTATGACTCCACACCCTGAATACCCGTCGTAAGAGCGAAGCTTTTCGCTCTTACGCTTTTTTGTTACAATCTTTTAATCTTTTCTCCAAATTAAGAATTTATTCCTTATTGACACAGGAGAATATTAGGTATATAATATATACATAAGATTTTTAGGGCGTTTGATTTTCACTCGCTCGGAAAGGATATAATTATGGAGATAACCAAAAAAACTGTTATCGGTGACATTCTCGACACCGATCCCACCACCGCAAAATTCTTCCTTGAGATCGGTATGCACTGCCTTGGCTGCCCCGCATCAAGAGGCGAGTCTATTGAGGACGCTTGCATGGTTCACGGAACTGACGCTGACGCTCTCGTTGCAAAGCTCAACGCTCATTTCGCGGCAAAATAATTTTTTAAAAATTCGGGAAGTATCCCAAACTAAGGGGCTGTTCATTCAGATGCAGAAGGCGTGATTTGGTTCTCGTCGGCGTACAAAAGTACGCCAGAGAGCCAAAGCGCGACTAAAAAGCACATTTAAAATTGAAATTCGCAAGAATTTCTACCAAAAAACGTTTTCCGCTATTATTTTTGATAGCACAGGAGGTCTTTTTGTTTTTTGATTTATTTGTTCGTGTGCTTTTGTTCTGCGCTAAATGAAGCAGCCCCGTAACACTTAAGGAGGTTTTATGACTTTCTCCAAGCTATCGGCAAGACTCCTTGCCGCCGCTGATTTCGTAAGGCAGGGCTCTTTCGTCGCCGATATTGGCAGCGACCACGCCTATCTGCCCATATATCTCTGCTCACTCGGAAAAATACGAGGCGCGCTGGCGTCCGACATAAACGAGGGCCCTGTGGCGAGAGCAAAAATCAACATAGCAAGCTATCACCTCGGCAAAAAAATATCGGTCCTGCGCACCGACGGACTTTCGGGAGTGGAAGCATTCTCTCCCGACGACATCGTGATATGCGGAATGGGAGGAGAGCTTATCTGCTCTATAATCGACTCTGCCGAGTGGACTAAAAATAAAAATATACGTCTTATCCTTCAGCCTATGACACACGCCGAAAAGCTCCGCGAATATCTTCTCGCGAACGGCTTTTCGATAATCGGAGAGACTATTATAAAGGAAGACAAGATATATCAGATAATCTGCGCCGAGTATTCGGGAAAGGTCTCTCGCTACTCCGAGCTTGAGCTTATATTCGGCAGACACAATCTTGAAGCAAAGAGCGAGGTATTCTTTGAATACGCGCGTTATGTGCGAAGCGTTTTCGTCACACGGCGCGACGGCAAGTCCTCTTCGGGCGCTGACGTATCGAGGGAAGAATACATAATCGCCGAAATAGATAAAATAACAAATGCGTAAAGGCGGAAAAATTATGACAGTTACCCAGCTTTATAAATATCTTGACGGCATGATCCCCCCCTCGCTCTCTTGCGAGTGGGATAACGACGGACTTATGTGCTGTCCAGACGGAAACAAAGAGGTAAAGCGCGTTCTCGTAACGCTCGACGTGACGATGGAAGCAGTCGAGGCGGCAAAGCGCGAGGGCTGTGACGTTATCATATCGCATCACCCCCTTATTTTCAAGGGTTTGAAGTCCATCTCGCCCGAAAACTACATTTCGGCAAAAGTTATTGAGCTGATAAAAAGCTCGGTTGCCGTCTTTTCCTTCCACACGAGGCTTGACGCGCTCTCGGGCGGCGTAAACGACGTTCTTGCGGCAAGGCTTGGTATTAAAGACACGCTTCCTTTTGGCTGCGACGGAGAGGCTATCGGCAGAATAGGAAGCCTTGACGCTCCAATGAGCCTTGAGGCTTTTGCCTCGCTCGTCAAGAAGGCGCTTGGCGCTCCCTTCGTTCTTACGGCGGACGCGGGCAAAGAGGTATACAGGGTCGCCCTGCTTGGCGGCGAGGGTGGCGACGACATCGCGGCGGCAAAAGCCGCTGGGGCTGACACATATCTGAGCGGCAGACTCGGATACCACGCCCTGACCGATGCTCCCGAGGACAGCATAAATCTCATCGAGGCGGGACATTTTTACACCGAATATCCCGTATGCGAAAAGCTTTGCGAGCTTGTAAAGAGCGCAGACGGAAAAATCGAGACAGTCCCTTTCTTCAGCAACAAAATAAAGGCTATATAAAATAAATTCAAGAAACGGAGATTATTATGACTTACGTTATATCGGATATCCACGGAGATTATGAAAAATTCAAAAAGCTGCTTTCTGAGATAAGCTTTAAGGAGAGCGACGTTATGTACGTTCTCGGCGACATTATTGATTTTGGGGACGCTCCTATCGAGCTTCTCTGCGACCTCAGTATGAGATACAATGTACTCCCCGTGCTCGGAGAGTGCGAATACCATGCCCTCAAGCTTCTCGGGGAGATAGACAGAATGCTTGCGGGAGAGACTCCCGACCCCGAGCTCCTTTCCGAGATGGCTGAATGGATGCAAAACGGCGGAAAGCCCACGATTGAGGGCTTTAAGGCGCTCGACGCAGACATGCGCGAGGGAGTGCTTGACTATCTGACCGATATGGCTATCTTTGAGGACGTAAAGGTGAACGGCAAGACATATCTGCTCATTCACGCGGGAATTGCCGATTTCGACCCCGAGATATCCCCCGACGAGTATATGCCCGAGGACTTTATCTCGACTCCGCTTGACCCGACTAAGTCTTACTACGAAGACATAACGATAATAGTGGGTCACAATCCAACCGAGAGCGGAAAGATAGTTTACGGCGAGACGAGTATCCACCTCGACTGCGGCGTAGCAAACGGCGGACCTCTCGGCTGCCTGCGCCTTGAGGACGGCAAGGAATTTTATATCGCATGAGCGAGATAAAAAAAGGCGACCGCCTGACACTTGAGGTGACAGACCTTAACAACCTCGGCTGCGGCGTGGCTCACGCGCCCGACGGCAGAGTGGTATTTATCAAGGGCGCTGTCACCGAGGATACAGTCGAGGCGGAGATAATAAAGGTAAACAAGAGCTTTTTGGTGGCAAGGCTCACGAGCATAAAAGTCCCCTCCCCTCACAGAGAGGACGGCTTTTGCGGCGCTCCCCTTGCCTGCGGCGGCTGTGTCTACCGCCACGTAAGCTACGAGCACGAGCTCGATATCAAGCGCGGATACGTTAAGTCGGCTTTCACGAAGGTCGGACTTTCGGACGTTACCGTACTTCCAACGCTTTCGTCGGGACGGGTGTCGGGATATCGCAACAAGGGGCAGTATCCCGTGACTAAGACAAAGAACGGAATAAAGGCGGGATTTTTTGCCTCAAAGTCGCATAACATAATCCCCGCCGACAAATGTATGCTTCAGAACGAGGCTTTTGCCGATATCGTGAGCGCCGTCTGCGAGTTTGCCGACAAG
Organism: Eubacteriales bacterium; assembly: GCA_045602205.1. Lineage (GTDB taxonomy): Bacteria > Bacillota > Clostridia > Oscillospirales > CAG-272 > HGM12713. Next base: position 1,917 of record JAZSBF010000015.1, on the reverse strand, counting down.
GCTCACTGGAGCGTATACGACGAGCTGAGCGGCAAGGGGATTTTGCGCCATATCTATCTGAGGATAGGCGAGAAGACAGGCGAGATAATGCTGTGTCTTGTGATAAATGGCGAGTCCCTGCCCTTGTCGGATAGATTTGTTAAAATGATAAACGAGAGATTTCCGAGCATCGTCGGAATATTGCTATCTATAAACAAGAAGAACACCAACGTGGTGCTTGGGGACAAGTTCATATCTCTTTACGGAAAAGATCATATCGAGGATATTTTGTGCTCTCTGCGATTCAAGATAGCGCCCGACGCCTTTTATCAGGTCAACCGTGACGGCGCGCAGCTTCTCTACTCGCTGGCGGCAAGTATGGCAGAGCTTAGCGGTAACGAGGTCCTGATGGACCTCTATTGCGGGACGGGCACTATCGGGCTTTCTATGGCGAAGGGTGCGAGAAAGCTTTGCGGAGTCGAGATAGTACCCGCGTCGGTCGAGTGCGCTCGTGAGAACGCAACGCGCAACGGTATTGAGAACGCCGAGTTCTTCTGTGCCGACGCGGGGGACCGTGAGGTGATACTGTGTGCGGCGGGCGGAGTACGTCCCGACGTAGTCGTAATAGATCCGCCGAGAAAAGGAAGCACGAGAGAGCTTGTAGAGACGTTATCCTCTCTTGACGTGCCGAAGATAGTTTACGTTTCCTGCGACCCCGACACGCTTGCGAGAGACTGCGTGTGGTTTTCGGAGTGCGGTTATTCGATTGGCGAGGTTCAGCCCGTGGATATGTTCCCGTGGACAGGGCATGTCGAGTCCGGCGTGTGTCTCACACGACGACTCGACGTCGATATGCGCCGCTGACGCGTCGCTCGATATACGCTTCGCGTTCGATATGGCGCTAAAGCGCTCGATATGCGTTGCCCGATGGGCAACGCGAGAGAAGTAACAAAGGTGCGGCGCAATCGACCCTCGTTGCCGTAGGCAACATATCGAATTTCGAGCGAAGCGAGAAATATATCGATTGCTCGCAACGCGAGCAAATATCGAGTTCGCTATTGGCGAACATATCGATAAAATAAGGAAGAAAGACAAATGACCGATAATAAAAACCAACTACGAGAGGATGCTATAGAATTAGCAATCCAAATATCCGATCTATGCGATGAGATCAAAGGATGTTCCGTTTATGCAAATCAAATTGTTCGTTCTTCATCGTCTATCGGCGCAAATATTCACGAAGCTAAATATGCACAAAGCAAAGCCGATTTTATTAATAAGCTTGAAATCTCCTTGAAAGAGTGTTCTGAAACTGAATATTGGCTTGAACTAATTTTCAGAAAAGGTAAAATGACGGAAACGAACTACAAGGATTTGAGCAACAAATGCGGTTCAATCAGGCGTAGACTCATCGCCTCCATCACCACCGCAAAGGAAAACATTTAAAGACAAATGTGATTTTTGAGCAAAACTCGAAAGTTCATTTTACAGCAGTACTGTATAACACATCGAAAGGAGATAACATGAAAAGGAAAAGTGCAGCACTTATTATAATACCAATAATAGCAATAATCGGTGTCATAGGTATTGTTTTTATACATTACTTAATTACTAACGATATACAAAAGAAAATGTTTTCTGACATAGAAGAGTTCTCGAAGCTTGAAGCTTATGAAATAGGCAACGCACATATTGAGCAACCTCCAAGCTTTTCTGAGTATAAAATTTTGGAATCTTACGAAAAAGAAATTTTATATGATGGCTATGAGTATAATGTCTGCGCGTATGTTTTTCAAAACGTAACGGATTGCTACAGTTATTACGAGTGGGTAGCCAACCCATCGTCTTTTGATGAGCGCGAACTGTGGGATTACTGATTGAATATTGGATCGAATAATTCAAATGAACCATATTGCGATTTTATAATTTATTCGGGAA
>JAZSBF010000014.1:0-29069 GCA_045602205.1 Eubacteriales bacterium | reverse complement strand
TTTTCTCCTTAACACAGTTTAATACAGCAAGCGCAAAGGCTCAAAGCATAACTATATTGCTCCAAGCGCTCTTTCGGTTCTCGTCAACAACGAAAGCTCGCACAAAGAGGTCGCTCGGAACGGGGTTATATTCCGCGTAAGTTATCCCCTCGCCGTGAGCAGTTCTTACGCACCACGCTGTGTTTGAGGCGAAATAGACGTGGGATGCGGGTGAACATCTTACGACGAATTTATCCCCTTCTCTATCGAGATGTATCTCAGGACCTTGGGTAGCGTAGAAGCGTTTTTCAACTATCGCGCGTCTTATCTCTGCTGGGTCATTAGTCTCAGCCTCAGCCATTATATATGCAATACCGTTATCGACCTTATCGTAATAATGAGCGTCATCGGTCGCAAGCAGAGGATAATCTCTGCCCTGCGAAGCTATCATATCAACGAGAAGCGAGGAATCGGGTCTGAATGACTGCCCCTCAGCCGAGACGGCGTTATATATCTCGGTAGCGTCAACGTCACGGAGCGCCATTATCATCTCAGGGGTATTAAGCGACCAAGCGGGATGCGCAAGCACGGCAAGTCCGCCCGCAAGATGTATCTTATCGATTATCGCTTGAGGTAAGTCGTCTCGGCTGACCTTAGGCTCACTTCCACAAAAAAGACCTAGAATGTGATATACTCCCTTTTCTGTATGCCTTCCCCCGATGTCATATTCAACTCCCGAAATTATCGAGAGTCCGTCAATATATCCGCCCGAATGATATCTCCAGTGGTCAGTTACAGCTATCGAATCGTATCCGTCCTCCTTATAAGCTTTTACCGCCTCTTCGGGAGTCAGCCTTCCGTCCGAAAGATTTGTGTGAAGATGAAGTCCCACCTTCTGTCTGGTTTTTCCGTATATATCCCTAAACATAATTTTACCGCCGTTTACATAATTTATTACGTTACTAATTATAACACACAAGTATAAGATTTTCAAGCACAATTCTGTTTTTTTCTTTTCTCTCATACATTTAAAACATAGGACTATCAAAAGGAGATACAAAATGCGAAAGACGCCGTTTTTTATAATGACTGTCACTGTAATTTTCTCTCTTGTTGTAGGATGTATATCTCTTTTTTTGCCAAAAGAAGCTTCAAATAAGGGCGATATTGCCGTAACAAATGAAAAAGACGACACCCCCCCTCAAAGCACAGCAATAAATTATGACACCGTGAAGGCTATATGGATATCTCAATTCGATATGTGGGAGGTATATACCGATGGAGGTGTTCAGCGTGAGGTGGGAGATTACACGAAAAAGGTAGAAAAGATCATAAAAAACATCTCGGACATAGGCATAAACACCGTATATTTTCAACTGCGCCCAAACGGAGACAGCATATATCCCTCGCGCTTGTATCCCGCATCAAAATACGCAAGCGGCAGATACGGATGTGAGCTTGAATACGACCCATTTCAAATTTTTTTGCGCGAGGCGCACTCGCACTCTATTTCAGTACACGCGTGGATAAATCCGCTCAGATGTATGTCGGAGGCTGAGATATCGTCTGTCCCCCGCGGATATGCCGTCAGAGATTGGTATGATACAAAAAGAGGAAGCTATATCGTCACGGTAGACGGCTACTGTTATCTCAATCCCGCTTACACAGAGACACGTGGGCTTATCCAAAACGGAATAGTTGAAATAATCGAGAAATATGACGTTGACGGAGTACATATGGACGACTATTTTTATCCCACGACAGCTGAAAGCTTTGACGCTGAGGCTTACTCAAAATACGCCGAAAAAACAAAAAAAGTCTCTCTTGCGGATTTTCGCAGAGAGAGAATAAATATTCTTGTGCGCGATATTTATTCGGCGGTGAAGATGCGTGACTCTTCTCTGCTTTTCGGGATAAGCCCCTCGGGAAACAGTACGAGAAATTTTAACGAGCTTTACGCAGACGTCCCGCTATGGTGCTCGGAGGAAGGTTATATTGACTACATATGCCCCCAGATATATTTTGGATTTGAGCACGAGACTCACGCCTTTGATAAGGTATTTGACGAATTTTCTGGAATGGTGAGTAACGGGAATATAAAATTTATAGTAGGAATAACAGTCGAAAAAGCGCTCAACGGTTATATGAACATCGAGGACAAATGGGCAGGAGACGGTGCACGCGAATGGATAGAAAACAGTGATATTTTGAAAAGAAGCGCCGAATATGCAGCAACTTCAGAAGGGTGTGACGGCATATCGCTTTTCTCGTACCGTCTGTTATTCGACCCCGTAAGCGGTGTGCCGCAAAAAGAAACGTCGAAAGAATGTCAAAGCTTGTATTTTGTGTTGAAAAACATATAATTTTATATTATTTTTGTTATAATTATAGATTTTATTTTTATAATTTGTGATTATTTTTTATATATTTCCAAGGAAATTTCGAAGCTTTTCAATGCGTATTTTTACAAAAAATTACTCGCCATAAAATATGGCGAGTAATCTTTTTTGTTATTTTATTGAAAACAATTCGCTTGCATTCTGATACGTTGTCTCGGCTACCTCGTCTATCGAAATCCCCTTTATCTCGGCTATCGCCATAGCGGTATATTCAACAAGTCCCGAGTGATTAAGCCTTCCTCTGTACGGGTGCGGAGCAAGATAGGGACAATCGGTCTCTATTAACATTCTTTCAAGCGGAATGCTTGACACCACTTCTCTTACACGGCTTGCGTTTTTAAAGGTAACGACACCCGAGAAGGATATATACCACCCGCGCTTTATAAGCTCGGCTGCCATTTCCGCACTTCCGCTGTAACTGTGAAAGACTCCTCTTACCCCTTTATGTCTTAAAACCGTCTCAAAAGAGTCTCCGTGCGCTTCTCTGTCGTGGATTATAACAGGAATACTGAGCTTGTGCGCCATTTCCATCTGCGCGTCAAAGCAGCTTGCCTGAAGCTCTTTATCAAATCCCTCGTAGTGATAGTCAAGACCTATCTCCCCAAGCGCCACTATTTTCTTCTCGGCTCTCGCTTTTTCGTCTCCAAGCATTTTCCCGATAGTGTCAAGCTCCTGTTCAACACTACGCTTACAGTACGCGATATCCTCTGGGTGCAGCCCCACCGCTACGTACATTCCGTCGTATTTCTTTGCCTGCTCTATGCAAAGAAGCGCCGTATCGGCGTTAGTTGCAACATTTATTACACGAGAAACGTTTTTTGAAAAGACTTCTTCGCGCAAAATTCTGTCCGCGCTCTCTCCGTCGGTCTCAAATTTTCTGTCAAAATAATGAGCGTGCGAATCAAATAATTTTATACCCATATTTTCTTATCAACCTTACTGTCAAGTCAATTTTGGGGAAGAAGATCACACAAGCGACATCCTTCCCCTATAAAAATTTATCTTATTCTTTCTCCAAGAGGTGTATCGTCAGCGAGAAATACCACTCTCACCTTATCTTCTCCGCTCGCGAGTATCATTCCCTGAGACTCGATTCCGCAAAGCTTCGCAGGCTTGAGGTTTGCAACAACGATGACCTTCTTGCCTATAAGGTCCTCGGGTGAATAGAACGCCGCAATACCAGAGACCACTTGTCTCTTTTCATATCCGAGATCAAGCTGCATACAAAGAAGCTTCTTTGCCTTCGGCACTTTCTCGCAAGAAAGTACCTTCGCGCTTCTGAGTTCAAGCGCCATAAAATGCTCTATTCCCACGGGTTCGCAGGGCTCGGGCTTCTCTGCCGCCTTTTCAGCCGCCTGCACCGCCGCTATCTGAGCCTGTCTCTCAGCCTCAAACTCGGCAAGCTTTTTAGCCTCGTCAACTCTTGCGAACAATACCTTGGAATCCTTTACCGAAGATCCTACTTCCATTCCGCCGAATTTATCTATCTCTCCGATAGAATCATATCCGCTTACAGCTCCGCCGAGCTCGTCAAGTATCTCCGTAGCAGTCTCGGGGATAAACGGAATAAGCATAGTAGCTCCCCAACGTATCGTTTCAAGAAGGTTGTAAAGCACCGTTCCGAGTCTCTCTTTTTTACTCTCGTCCTTTGCGAGCGCCCAAGGAGTTGTCTCGTCGATATATTTATTCGCGCGGCGAAGCATTGTAAATACAGCCTCAAGCGCATCGGCTATCCTGTATTCGTCCATATTGGCCACAAGGCTATTATAAGCCTCAACGCAAGCGAGCTTTAGCTCCTCGTCAAGTGGCTCTGCCGCTGTGGGTGCGGGCACTGCCTTGTCGAAATACTTCTTATCCATATCAAGCGTTCTCTTGACAAGATTTCCGAGATTGTTTACAAGATCTGTGTTATAGCGGTTTATGACAGATTCGTATGTGATAGAGCCGTCGGAATTATAAGGCATCTCTGCAAGCGCGTAATATCTTACTCCGTCAACTCCAAAATGCTCTGCAAGTCCGTCAGCGTATATAACGTTGCCCTTGGACTTCGACATCTTATCCATACCGAAGTTGAACCAAGGATGTCCGAATACCTTCTTGGGCAGCGGAAGATCAAGCGCCATAAGGAAGATGGGCCAGTAAATAGTATGGAATCTGAGTATATCCTTACCTATGATGTGAACATCACATGGCCAATTTTTCTTGAAATGCTCGGACTGCTCCTCATAGCTCTTATCGGGATCGTATCCGATAGCGGTTATATAGTTTGTAAGCGCGTCGAGCCATACGTACACAACGTGCTTAGGGTCAAAATCAACGGGTATTCCCCATTTGAACGAGGTTCTTGAAACGCAAAGATCCTGAAGACCGCCCTCGCACTTAAGGAAGTTATTTATCATTTCCTTCTTTCTTGACTCGGGCTGAATGAAATCGGGGTGAGAATCGATATACTCGATAAGTCTGTCAGCATACTTCGTCATTTTGAAGTAATAGGTTTCCTCGCTTGCCTTCTGAACCTCACGGCCGCAGTCGGGACACTTTCCGTCAACAAGCTGCGTATCGGTGAAGAATGACTCGCAAGGTGTGCAATACCAATCCTCGTAAACGCTCTTATAAATGTCTCCCGCATCGTAGAACTTCTTGAATATCTTAGCAACAGCCTTCTCGTGATAATCGTCGGTCGTACGGATAAAATAATCGTACGTGGTGTTCATTTTATCCCATATACCCTTTATCTCAGAAGCAACGCCGTCTACGTATTCCTTGGGTGTGATACCCGCCTCGTTAGCAAGATTTTCTATTTTCTGACCGTGCTCGTCTGTCCCCGTACAGAAGAACACATCATATCCTCTTTCTCTCTTATAACGAGCGATCGCGTCTGTCATGATGACCTCATAGGTGTTTCCAAAGTGAGGCTTTCTCGATGCATACGCTATCGCAGTGGTTATATAAAATTTCTCCTTCATTTTAAGACCTCTCTGTATATTTTAATTGTTTTGATTAACGTCTATCAGCTTTCCTCTGACTATTACCTTGTCTATCCTCGGCTCGCTTCCTGTGCCCAAAATTATCATATCGGCGCTCTTTCCTACGTCGATAGAGCCGTATTTATCATACACTCCGACCTCAAGACAAGGATTTGCGGTAGCGCACAGCACCGCCTCGCTGAGAGGCACTCCGCAAAGATTACAAAGATTCGACATAGCAGCAAACATATCGATAGTGCTGCCCGCAAGCGCCCCATCAGATGTAAGCGCCCGTCCGTCCCTCATTGTAACAGTATTGCCCGCGATAGAATATTCTCCGTCGGGACAGCCCGCGCCCTCCATTGAATCGGATATGAGCACCGTTCGCTTTGAGCTAAGCAATCGATACGCAAGCGAGAGCATTTCGGGGGATATATGTATACCGTCGCAAATAAGCTCGCAGAAGGCATTTCCGTCAAAAGCGGCGCAAACAGCGCCCCCGTCTCTGTGGTGTAGCGGCAGCATCGCGTTAAAAAGATGCGCGTAAGCAGTAGCGCCCCGCTTCTCAGATAGCTTTGCAGAAGCGTAATCGGCGTTCGTATGACCGAGAGCCAAGGTTGCTCCTATCTCCAAGGCTTTTTTCTGAAAGCTTCCGTCAGAGTCAAGCTCAAGTGCCGCAGTTATATGGAGTGCTCGGCACTCGCGAAGCTCATTTGCTTCAAGCTCGCTCGCGCGAAGCTCTGAGAGATATTCCCGCTTATGTGCGCCCGCCTTTTGAGGATTCAAGTATCTTCCCTCAAGGTGAACACCGCAAAAATCAGATTCCCCACAAGACGCCTCAAATTTGTTTATCTTATCTACCGCACAAAGCATATCCTCAAGGGATGCAGATGCGAGTGTCGGCATAACGCAGGTAACTCCGCGCTTTGCGTAAGAGCTTGCCATAAGCCGAAGCTCCTCGGTTGTAGCAGAAAGAAAATCATATCCCGCCCTTCCGTGTGTATGCACGTCAACAAGCCCCGGAATTATGCGCGCTCTGCGCGCATCCAAAACCTCTCCGTCGTATTTTGTAATAGCGCCGAGCTGTGTTATGATCCCATTTTCAACAACTATATTTTTGGAGTCAAATCTTCCCGTTTCGCTGTTAAAAACAAGCCCGTTTTTGATAAGCATATATTTTTCTCCGTAAAATATGCAATATATAGATAATTATACCAAATTCTTTATGATTTTACAATAGGTCTTTAAAATTATTTTTGATTTTATACATTGCGGGGAGCGAGGACACAATTTCACCTTATAAACAAAAAAACGGCTTATTGCCGTTTTTTGACTGAACTGAGCTATCAAGCTCAGCCCATTTTGTATTTAACCTTATATCATATCGTCCTCGACAAGATCAAAATCTTCCTTAGTAGCTCCGCAGAGAGGACAAGTCCAATCAGACGATATATCTTCAAATTCTGTTCCTGCTTCAACACCGTTTTCGGGATCTCCTTTTTCGGTCTTGTAAACATATCCACATAAAGTACAAACGTATTTCATATATTCTCCTGGTTAAAGTAAATTTGCAGTATATATAATAATACTTGCGACCTGTATTGTCAAGATAATTTTTCATTTTTTTTGGTTTTTTGGTAAATTTCGTATAAGATATACTAAAAAATGTTATATCTTACAAAAAAACTCATCAAGAATACATTCTTTTCAGCTTGTTTTTGTGATTTGTAGATAAACAGATATACACGTTATCTGTCACATTTTTAGAGAAACTTATGTTTTATTCTATGCGGAAGAGTTTTTTCATATATTAGATAAACAAGAAGGAGATCGGGACAAAATGAACAGGTTTAAAAAATTTGTATTTGACGGACTGCTTCTCAGCGTTGTATCTCTGATAATGAGAAGTGTGGGCGTCAGCTTTAACGTTTATATTTCCAATACCGTCGGTGCTGAAACGATGGGACTTTTTACACTGATATTTACAGTATACGGCTTTGCTATAACCTTTGCTACATCGGGAATAAATCTTGGCGCGACAAAGCTTGTATCCGAGGCTCTCGGAGAGCTTTCAAGCGTTGGAATAACGTACAGAAACGGAAAAACTCCGTCTGTGCGTGCCGTGATGCGAGAATGTGTAGCTTACAGCCTATTTTTCGGGCTTCTTGCGGGGGGTATCCTTTTTCTGTTTGCCCCGACCATATCGGTAAAAATATTGCACGATTCGCGTTGTGTAAGCTCGCTTAAGCTATTATCTATCACGCTTCCCACGATTGCGCTCTCGTCGGCACTCAGCGGTTATTTCACAGCCGTCCGCCGAGTATACAAAAATGCGATCTCGCAGGTCGCGGAGCAAATTATCAAAATATTCGCCTGTGTTTCACTCCTTTCGTTCTTTTTTGCGAAGGACGTAGAAAGCGCCTGCCTTTGCATAGTTGCAGGCGGAGTGATAGCCGAGCTTTTATCATTTATTATACAGTGGATTATGTATCTTTTTGAAAAAGAGGATATCTATGCCAAGCTCTCCTCCGCTCCCTCCAAAAAGGTCATAAAGAGCAAGCTTCTCGGCATTTCTCTGCCGATAGCCTTCAGCGCGTATCTTCGTTCGGGACTTGTTACGGTAGAACATATTCTGATACCTTGGGGACTTGAGAGGAGCGGTTCTTCGAGGAATATCTCGCTTGCGGCATACGGAACGGTGCACAGTATGGTCTTTCCGATAATATTCTTTCCCTCCTCTATTCTCGCCTCCTTCGCGGGTCTGCTCGTGCCCGAGCTGTCGCAATCGCTCGCCGAGAAAAATTCCTCTCACATAAAGAAAATAGTTTCCAACGTTTTCGAGACGGCTCTCATATTTTCGATAGGCGTTTCGGGAATTATGATATTTTTTTCCTATGAGCTTGGCAATATCATATACCCCTCAAGCGACGCGGGAAAATACATAAGAATGATAGCGCCGCTTATCCCCGTTATGTATCTAGACACGGCGATAGACGCTATGCTCAAAGGGCTTGGCGAACAGGTCTACTCTATGGGCGTAAATATTGTGGATTCTCTGCTTTCGGTGATACTTGTGATTATCCTGCTCCCTATTTTCGGCATAAACGGCTATATTATGACAGTCTATTTCACCGAGCTTATAAACGCCACGCTCAGCATAACACGACTCCTTAACGTGACCGAGATAAAGCCTTACATTTTCACACGGGTATTCAAGCCGCTGATTGCTATTATTATTTCCTGTACTCTGGTAAACTACGTCAGCCGTATCGGCTTTCCCTACATCCTTAGCGGTATGCTCGGCTCTATCGTGAGCATTTCAATTACATCAGCTATATATATTCTCATTCTGATACTTTTGGGGACTCTGAAAGTCAAAAAGATCAATAAAGGTCTTAAACTTTTAAAAAATTAAGCGATTAAATTTCAAAAAGCCCTTGAAATATTTTTTTGTTTGTGATATAATATATTGAAATTTTTAAATGCTATGATGAAGTTCGCGCCGTCTTGCACGCGTATTGCAGAGAAAACCGCCTTGGCTGTAAGCGGTTATACGCATAGACGTTCGCTTTTCGCTTCGGAGCATATCCTGTGAAAGAAATTATAGCGGGATACGGCAGGCACCGTTATATGCCGTCAAAGTGTTGGCTTTGTCAGCCGAAATTTAGGTGGTACCGCGGTATGCTTTTCTGCATCCCGTCCTATTTGGACGGGATGCTTATTTTTTTGTAATATATTATCATTTCACATAAAGAAAGGGATAGAAAAATGAAAGAAAAACTTTTAGAGATCAAGGCTGAGGCACTGAATCAGATAGCCTCGCCCGATTGCGATCTCGAACAGATCAGAATCAAATATCTCGGCAAAAAGGGAGAGCTTACAGCCGTTTTGCGCGGAATGGGCGCCCTCTCCGCTGAGGAACGCCCTGTCGTTGGTCAGCTTGCGAACGAGGTTCGCGCAAACATTGAGGAGGCTATCGCAAAAAAGAGCTCCGAGCTCAAGGAAAAGGCTCTTGCTGAACAGCTTCTTCGCGAAAGAATAGACGTTACTATGCCCGGAAAAGCTCCTGCTATGGGTCATATCCACCCTCTCACAAAGGTTCAGAGAGAGCTTGAGGACATCTTTATAGGTATGGGATTCTCTATTGTCGAGGGTCCTGAGGTCGAGTATGATTACTACAACTTCCAGGCGCTCAACATTCCGCCCAACCACCCTGCAAGAGATACTCAGGATACCTTCTATATCACAGACAATATTCTCCTTCGCTCACAGACCTCTCCCGTTCAGGTAAGAGCGATGGAAAAGATAAAGCCCCCGATACGCATAATATCCCCAGGACGCGTTTACCGTTCTGACGCCGTTGACGCAACTCACTCTCCTCTCTTCCATCAGCTTGAGGGACTTGTTGTTGACAAAGGCATCACTATGGGCGACCTTAAGGGTATGCTTGAAACATTTGCAAAATCCCTCTTTGGCGAGAGCACTCGCCTGCGCTTCCGCCCCCACCACTTCCCGTTCACAGAGCCGTCTGCTGAGGTTGACGTATCCTGCTTCGTATGCGGCGGAAAGGGATGCAGACTCTGTAAGGGTGAGGGCTGGATGGAAATTCTCGGTGCGGGAATGGTTCACCCCTTTGTTCTCTCTAACTGCGGAATAGACCCTGAGGTTTACAGCGGATTTGCGTTTGGTCTTGGAATCGAGCGAATCGCTATGACTCGTTACAGAATCGACGATATGCGTCATCTTTATGAGAACGACACAAGATTTCTTGAGCAGTTCTGATAGAAAGGTAGGTAAAAACAATGAATTTGTCAAAAAATTGGCTTGCTGACTTCGTTGATGTCAGCGATATAAATGATAAAGCTTATTGCGACAGAATGACCGACACAGGTTCAAAGGTCGAGGGCTACGAGGTTCTCGGCGAGGACATTGAAAACGTAGTTGTCGCAAGAATAACCAAAATAGCTCCTCACGAGAACAGCGACCATCTCCAGATATGTCAGGTCGATATCGGCAAGGAGACAGTTCAGATAGTAACAGGCGCTCAGAACGTTTTTGAGGGCGCTATCGTACCCGCTGCAATACCTGTTGCAAAGCTCCCCGGTGACATAGTTATCAAGTCAGGAAAGCTTCGCGGCGTTGAATCCCACGGTATGCTCTGCTCTATGGGCGAGCTTGGACTTGACGAGCACGATATGCCCGGCAAAGACCCGAACGGTATCCTTATCCTTGACGAGAGCTATGCCGACAAGTTAGGTATGGATATAAAAGAAGCTCTTATGCTGAGCGACACCGTTGTTGAGTTTGAGATAACCTCTAACCGTCCCGACTGTCTCTCTGTTATAGGTCTTGCTCGCGAGACAGCTGTTTCCTTTGACCGTGAACTCAAGCTCCACACACCCGAAATAAAGCCCCTCGGTGACGGAGACAAGATAGACAACTATCTCTCGGTTAAAATATCCGACCCCGACCTCTGCTTCAGATATATGGCGAGAGTGGTCAAAAACGTAAAGATCGCTCCCTCTCCCCTCTGGCTTCGCATGAGACTCCGCGCAAGCGGTGTCAGACCGATAAACAATATCGTTGACATAACCAACTACGTTATGCTTGAGTACGGTCAGCCTATGCACGCGTTTGATTATAGCTGTCTTGACGGATCGGCGATAAACGTGCGCCGCGCGTCCGACAATGAGCTTTTCAAATCTCTTGACGATAAGGATCACACGCTCGATTCCTCTATGCTCGTTATCGCAGACCAGAATAAGCCCGTAGCTCTTGCGGGTGTTATGGGAGGCGCAAACAGCGAGATCAAGGATAATACCGCAACGGTGGTCTTTGAATCAGCTTGCTTCCTTGGCTCATCGGTCCGTGTTACCGCAAAGAAGAACGGTATGAGAACCGAAAGCTCGGCAAGATTTGAAAAGGGACTTGACCCCGAAAACTGCCTTGGCGGACTTGACAGAGCTTGCGAGCTCATTCAGCTCCTTGGCGCAGGCGAGGTCGTTGACGGCGTTATCGACATCTATCCCGCAAAGGAAGCTCCCGTCACTCTTCCTCTTGAAGTAGATAGAATAAATAAATTCCTCGGTATAAACGTATCTGCTGAGCAGATGAAAAACATTCTCTCGTCTCTTGATTTCGAGATCAAGGGTGAGGAGATAGTTGTTCCCACCTTCCGCGCAGACGTAAGATGTATGAACGACGTTGCCGAGGAGATAGCAAGAATTTACGGATATAACAATATCCCTTCAACTCAGATACACGCCGACACAACTCAGGGCGGACGCACACCCAAGCAGGCGTTTGAGGTAACACTTGAAAACGCTCTTGTCGGAATGGGACTTGACCAGATACAGACATTCTCGTTCATAAGCCCAAAGTATTACGACAAGATATCTCTTCCCGCTGACTCTTCGCTCAGAAATTCTATCGTTATATCCAATCCGCTTGGCGAGGATACAAGCGTTATGCGTACAACAGCGCTTCCCTCTATGCTTGAGGTCATAACAAGAAACTGCAACTTCAACAATGAGAATGTAATGCTCTTTGAGAACGCTACGGTTTATATTCCCAACGAGGACGGTAAGCTCCCTGATGAAAACAAGGTAGTTACGCTTGGAATGTACGGCAATGTTGATTTTTATCTCCTTAAGGGTATATGCGACAATATACTCACGCTTGCGGGAATTTGCGGCGCGCGCTACACTGCTGTGTCAGACAACCCCTCTTACCACCCCGGACGCTGTGCGGAGCTTTCGACAAAGGACGGCACAAAGCTCGCTATTCTCGGTCAGGTTCATCCCTCTGTTATGGCAAACTACGGAATATCCCTTCCCGTATATGCCGCAGAGCTTGATTTTGACGCTATATTCGCAAATATGACCGCTGAAAAGCTTTATACTCCCCTTCCCAAGTTCCCCGCTACAACAAGAGATTTCTCGTTCGTATGCGAGGAAGAGCTTGAGGTTGGAAAGATAGAGGACGTTATGGCGGCTGCGGGCGGAAAGCTTGTTACCGACATCTCTGTATTTGATATTTACAGAGGACCTCAGGTTGGCGAGAATCGCAAATCTGTTTCTATGCGTGTAACTCTCCGTGCATCCGACAGAACACTCACAGTCGAAGAGGCTGACAAGGTAAGCTCGAAGATACTCGCCTCTCTTGAGAAGCAGCTTGGAATAGTTCTCCGCTCCTAAGGTGTCACTATGGAAAGAGAAAAGATAAACAGAATCAACGAGCTTGCGAGAAAGTCAAAAGAGACTGCGCTCTCTGACGAGGAGCTTGCGGAGCAGAAGGCTCTGCGAGACGAATATATCGCGGAGATACGCGCCTCCTTTGGAGCAACGCTCGAAAATACAGTTATCCAGCGTCCTGACGGCACAAAAGAACCGCTTAAGGATAGAAAAAAGGATAAGGGCTGAGTTATTAAGCGCAGAACAAAAACACAAAATAAAAATTATAAAAGAAACCGCTTTACTATCAGAAAAATGGTAGTAAAGCGGAACTTTTTTGACTCAACCCATTAAGTTTCCTATATAAAACTGTGCGCTTTGGTAAACACCAAAGCGCACGAAGCTTTTTTAATTATGCCTGAGCTTTATATTTCTCAACTATCTTGGCAGCGATATTGCCGGGAACTGTGTCGTATCCGGTAACCTCATACTCAAAAGAGCCTCTGCCCTGAGTCATAGCGCGAAGCGCTATCGGATAGTCAACTATCTCTGCCTTGGGCGCTACCGCGTGAACTACGGTGTATCCCTTCTTCGTGGAAGCATCCATTCCCATAACTGCGCCGCGGCGCTTGTTAAGGTCTCCCATAACGTCTCCAACCAAGTACTCGGGAACTGTTATCTCCATATTTCCAACAGGCTCAAGGAGAACGGGAGCAGCCTGCTCAAGACACTTCTTATACGCGATATTAGCCGCTGTCTTGAAGGATATTTCATCAGAGTCAACGTCGTGATAAGAACCGTCGTAAAGGTCTGCCGCAAGCTGTACGAGCGGGAAGCCCGCAACGCCCTTAGCCATAGAATCGATAAGTCCCTTCTCTACTGCGGGATAGAAGTTCTTCGGAACTGTTCCTCCGACTACCGATACGGTAAAAGTAAGTCCTTCATCCTCGCCGGGCGCAAATCTTATCTTAACGTGTCCGTACTGACCCGAACCGCCATTCTGCTTCTTGTGCTTTCCTTCAACATCAACACGCTTTGTTATCTTCTCTCTGTACGCCATCTTGGGCTCTTCGTACTTTACAGATACGCCAAATCTTGTCTTGAGCTTAGCCTCAAGAACTGCGAGGTGCATATCTCCAAGTCCGCTTACAAGCATCTGCTTTGTCTCGGAATTGTTCTCATAACCGAGTGTAAGATCCTCCTCAAGCATTCTCGCGATACTCTGCGATATCTTGCCCTCGTCCTTTGCGGAGAGCGGAACTATCGCCTTAACGTAGTATGCTGTGGGATAAGTAATGGGAGCGTAGCTGAATTCTTTATTCCATGTAAGTGTGTCGTTTGTATTTGTAGAGGTAAGCTTTGCTACCATTCCGATATCTCCGCAGGCAAGCTCGTCGACCTCTGTCTGCTTTTTGCCATTCATAACGTAGATATGAGCAAGCTTCTCGTTATCTCCCGTTGTGTTGTTGCGCATAAGGATATCTTTCTTAACAGTTCCATTCATTACCTTGAAGAAGGACATCTTTCCTACGAACGGGTCTGCGACGGTCTTGAATACGAACAGCGCGGGCTCGCCCTCGGGAACTATCTCGCATTCGTCTCCGTTAGCGAGAAGCTCAACCTTCTTTGCGGTGTGACGCGGGAAGGACTCTGTTATCTTATCGAGCATCGTCCATACGCCCCAAAGCTTTGTAGCAGCTCCGCAGAATACGGGAACGATATCACCGTGGATTATACCCTCGTGAACGGCATTGATAGCCTCCATCTGAGTTATCTCCTCGCCCTCGAAATACTTCATCATAAGGTCTTCGTTGGTACTTGCAACAGCTTCCATAAGCATATCTCTGTACTTCTCGACAGCCTCCATAGACTCCTCAGGGATTATCTCAACGCTGTGACGTCCGTTAGCGTCAAACACGTGAGCTATCTGGTCGATAAGGTCTATACAACCCTTTACCTCACCATCCTTTACCATAGGTATGGTGAGAGGACATATATGCTTTCCAAAGGTATCGTGCAAAGAGTCAAGAACTCTTGCGAAACGAGCCTCGTTATCGTCAAATTTGTTTATAAAGAACGCGCGGGGTATTCCTGCTTCCTCAGCATACGCCCAAGCAAGCTCTGTTCCGACCTCTATTCCCGCTTTACCGTCCATAACGATAATAGCGCTGTCGGCAACGCGGAGAGCCTGATTGACCTCTCCGACAAAGTCAAGATATCCGGGAGTGTCAAGTACGTTTATCTTGCAATCCTTCCAATTCATATTGACAATAGAGGCAGAGAGCGAAAATCCGCGCTTTACTTCTTCAGCGTCAAAGTCCGAAACAGTATTTCCGTCGGTTACTTTTCCAAGTCTGTCAGATGCTCCTGTTATATACAACATAGCCTCGGCAAGAGATGTCTTTCCGCATCCTCCGTGACCGAGCAACGCAACGTTTCTTATTTTTTTAGTTTCAACAATTCCCATGGGGAAACCTCCTTGAGTCGCACAATCTGCGACAGTACAAAATTTTCTAGCATTTTATCAAAAAACATACCATATATGTAACTCAATAAACCACCATTACATATAATTATACCTTATTTTGACAAGAAATTCAAGATTACAAATATACTTTTTTGCCGTCAAGTGATAGAAATACAAGAATGTTTTTTGTCAATCTTGCACAAAAATCTGATATTTTTATTAACTCCAAACGGCTTAGCTCATTTTTTCTCTCAAAAATTCCATTATCTTTTTTTCCTCACGGGATATTTTGACCTGGGAGAGTCCAAGCGCATCGGCGGTCTGTTGCTGTGTCATATCGCGGTAGTATCTGAGCAGAACTATCTTCTGCCAGACAGAAGGCATCTGCGATATTGCCTCGGAAAGAGCTATACTGTCGCGAAGGCGTTCAAAATCCCTCTCGCTCTCAACATCGGCAATAGTACCCTCAAGCTCCATTCCGTCCTCGTCTGTGCCAAACGCCTTGTCAGAGAGTGAAAGTATGGGAGAGTTCGCATCGATTGCCATAGCCGCATCCTCGGCGCTGACGCCAATACGTGCCGCAAGCTCCTCTATATGCGCTTCTCTACCCTCGTCCGCAAGTATCTGCGCCCTCACATTCATTATCGATGCCCCGAGCTTTTTATAGTATCTGCCTATCTTGATCGGTCCTTCATCACGCATATGCCTTCGTATCTCGCCGAATATCAACGGCACAGCATAGGTAGAAAAGCTTGTCCCCCTCTCAAGCTCGAAGCTCCTTATCGCCTTCATCATTCCGATAGTTCCTATCAGCATAAGGTCTTCAAACTCCACCCCGCGCTCTCGAAAACGTATAGCTATGCTTTGTATAAGTCCTTTGTTGACTTCAAGCAACTTCTCGGTCGCACGCATTGCCGTATCCTCGTCCTCGGACTTTGCAAGCGCAAGAAGCTCTCTGTTGTTTTCGTAGTTGTATCCGCTCTCGGCGGTCTGCATCATATCTCCTCCGCTCACGTTTATCTTTCTTCAAACACCTTGAGGAGTGTGACCGTCGTGCCTCTTCCCTCTTTTGAGCGCACCCTTACCGAGTCACAAAAGCTTTCCATAACGGTAAAGCCCATTCCGCTTCTTTCATTTGCGGCATCGGTGGTAAAGAGCGGCTGTCTTGCCGTTTTTACGTCCTCTATGCCGCATCCCTTGTCCTTTATCTCCACACGGACGAGACGCCCCTCAAGTAGCTTTATGTTTATGTAGATAGTTCCTATCGTGTCACGGTATGCGTGCACTATGCAGTTGGTGACCGCCTCGGATACGGCGCATTTTACGTCGGCTATCTCGGTGGCGCTTGGGTCAAGCTGAGCGCAAAAGGCTGCGACGGCAGAGCGCGCAAGTCCCTCGTTGACCGACAGTGACGGTATCCTTATCCTCATTTCATTGATTACCTTGTTTGATGTTTTTTTCATTTTTATCTTCCTCTCATTCCTTTTCGATTTTTATTATCCTTCCAAGACCCGCAAGCTCAAATATCTTCATAATGCGCTCGCCGAGATTTTTCACGCTGAGCTCCCCGCCTATTCTCTGCATAAGAGCGTATCTTCCCATAATAAGACCTAATCCCGAGCTATCCATAAAATCTATCTCGCCAAGATCAAGCACGGTCTTGTGGGGCTTTTGTTCGCATATCATTTCGTCTATTTTGGAGCGCACTGCAACTGCGGTGTGATGGTCTATCTCACCGTGAAGCTTTACCTCCAAAACTCCGTTTTCAAAATTCGTCTCATAAAGACAGTTCCTTTTTATCATTTTTTACCTCCGTTTTTCGTCTTTTAGTATATTCTATCACTTGCGCGGCGAAAAAAATGTCACTTACGGTAGGGTGATAAATTTTTTTGAAAATTCTTATAATTTATCAAAGAAACGAAAAAATCCTTGTAATCGACGCTCTTTTATGTTATAATCATAATAATGTAGAAGAAGCTGTAAGGAGGAAAAGCTATGCATATTCAGGAATCGGGCGAGATGTATCTCGAAACCATATACCTTCTTTCAAAATCAAAACCATCTGTAAGAGCTGTCGACGTAAGCGAGCATATGGGATTTTCAAAACCGAGTGTCAGCCGCGCCGTCGGTCTTTTGCGCGATGCCGAGCTCCTCGACGTAGACGCTTCGGGCGCTCTTGTGCTTACAGATGCGGGTATAGACCTTGCTAAAAAAATTTATGAAAGGCATACTATCCTCACCTCCTTTCTTATCAGCATCGGCGTAAACGAAAAGACCGCCGCTGACGATGCCTGCAAAATAGAGCACCATATCAGCGACGAGACATTTGAAGCCATTAAAAATAATGTTAAAAAAGTCATCTGACTTCTTTTATCTGCGAATATAAACTTTTATTGGAGGTCTTTTTATGGAGAAGACAAAATCTATAAACTCTCGGTGGCTGATGCTTTGTGTGGGCGTTGTCACTATGCTTTTTTCCGGCATCATTTACGCTTGGTCAATACTCAAAGTACCATTTGCCTCCGAACTTAATTTTGCGCCCGACGCGCTCGCGCTCAATTTTACGCTCACGATGAGCTTTTTCTGCCTTGGCGGACTTGCTTCAAGCTTTCTTGTTAAAAAGATAGGAACTGCCGCTTCGATAGTAATATCGGGAGCGCTTGCCGCCGTAGGTTTTATTCTCACATCCTTTATCGGCGACGGACAGATCCTTTTGCTTTACCTTACATACGCGCTTATGGCAGGTCTTGGCATCGGAATGGCATACATTTTGATAATATCTACGGTAAACGCTTGGTTTCCCGACAGAAAGGGGCTCTCATCGGGCGCTCTTATGATGGGATTTGGCGCAAGCAGTCTTATACTTGGAAATCTTGCAGACCGCCTTTTCAAAAGCGAGCTCGGTTGGAGAAATACATTTTTGCTCCTTGGCATAGCCCTTGGAATAGTCGTTTGCCTCTCCGCGCTTTTCATAAAACGCCCAGATAGCTCTGTTGTTTTTCCCGAGTCCAAAAAGCGCGCGGGTAAGAAAGCAGAAAGCTTTGAAGTAAAGGACTATACCCCCACAGAAATGATACGCCGCTTCACGTTCTGGCGCGCTTTTCTCTGCCTTATATGCATCACGGCTGTCGGCAACTCGGTAATAAGCTTTGCGCGTGACCTTGCCCTCTCGGTTGGCGCAGGCGCGGCTCTTGCGACGACACTTGTTGGCGTGCTTGCGGTATGTAACGGTCTTGGAAGAATTATAACAGGCGCGGTATTTGACGCGATGGGCAGACGCTTCACTATGATAGCGGCTAACATTCTGACTATCGTAGCTGCGGGCGTGACACTCCTTGCGGTTGGAATATCCTCGCTTCCCCTCTGTATCGTGGGGCTCTGCCTTACAGGTATGTCTTACGGAACGTCGCCCACGGTATCGTCGGCGTTCACGTCCGCGTTTTACGGAACTAAGCATTTCGCATCCAATCTTGGAATTATGAATTTCAACCTTATGTGCGCTTCCTTCGTTGCGACCGCGTGCTCATCCCTGCTTACCGCAACAGGCGGATATACCGTTCCCTTCATACTCCTTCTTGCCCTCTCGGTAGTAGCCCTCGGCTTGAACATCTCGATAAAAAAGCCTTGATATATAGATACAAAAAAAGCACTTGCGATGCAAGTGCTTTTTTATATATAATTACATTTCTCTGCGTACAACAGCCCGTCGCAGGAAACCAACGAAATGATCAACAAAAACAAAAGAAAAATGAATATGAGCTTGTTCTTTAGCATATTTCTACCACGTAATAAAAGATTTACACATATTCGGTTATTTCCATTGCCCCATTGATTCACGGCGTTCTTGTTCTTTTTTGTCGAATTCATCCTTAAGGCTCTGTTGTTTTTTTGCTTTTATAGCTTTGACAATAGGGGAGACAATTACAATTAAAATAATAGCGACCTGTCTGAAAATTGTCAATCCAAGAGCCTGTGAGAGTGCGGAATAAAAGCCGTTGGCGAAAAACGCGAACGAGATGTATACGGGTATGGTAACACAGTAAATAAAGGCGGAAAGCTCAAATTCTTTCTTGTAGGCTTCAGTTTCGATATATTGTTTGTTTTCAGAAAACGAGAAGGATAACGCTCTGTAAAACCGATGCTTTCCGGCAACAAACAGATTTCCTTTATTCTTGAAGATAAACGCTATCAACGCATAGACGGCCGAACAGACAGCAAAGGTAATAGAAACAACCGAATATTTCGTAATCGATGCGTCTTTATCAAAAATAATCGGTATAATGCTGACAAGTAAAACTGCAATAGATAAAATGACATATATAACTTTTCTGTTTTTAAGGATTTTCATACTTTCGACCACCTTTCTGGGTTTATTATACCATAATTTTGTAAACATTTCAAGTACATTAATCCAAATCTATCCAAAACACCTATGCATCTACTACGGTGTGGCGGTTCGAATCTGACCACAGACCCGAAAAGATGCGCAAAGCTCGAAATGCATCTACAAAATTTCGATACTTCGCGTCCCAATCACGCCGAAGGCGTGTCCGGTTGCGCGAAGCGCAACATCATTTACGGTGTAGCCGTAACATCATTGCGTAGCACATCATTTGAGGCAACGCCTCAACATCGTTCATTTGTGCCGCGCGGGGCGGCAATGAAGTTCTCGCTTCGCTCGAAATGATGTTGCGTGTGCCACGCAAATGATGTTGTGCCTGCGGCACAAAAAAAAAACCGGAAAGCAGACCTTTCGAATTTTTGGCTGGGATGGCCGGATTTGAACCGACGAGTGCGGGAGTCAAAGTCCCGTGCCTTACCGCTTGGCGACATCCCAATAACTATTCAAGATAATACCATAGTATTATATCATACAAAAACCTTGATGTCAATACTTTTTATTCCAAACTATTCAACAAGATTTTTCATCAAAAGCTCAGATAAAACGCAAACAAATATTTTATAATTATAACCTGAGTACGCTAAAAGAACGCGTACTCAGGGTATATTATTTACCGTTGCTATAAAAGATATCAAAATCCATATCTGTCTATTATATCCTCTATAACCGCCACAGGCACCGGTTCAGGATCAGGCGCTTCCGGTTGCGGAATAGATGCGCATATAGTTGCCAGCATATCCGAAAACTTATCGTAAAGACGCTCGGAAAGCTCGGGGGCGGTGTCTATGATAAGCATCGATGCAAGATAGATACACGCCGCAGAGGCAAATCTTGGCGCTCTTGGGAAATTACTCTCAAGAGGAAGATACACATCGTTCACCTTCTCCGCATCGCCTATACCGTTTGCCTTTCTGTAAGCAATATCTACTTCCTCGGTTTCAGAGCAAAAGGCGGCGATAAGATATGGCGCGCGAATTTCGTAATCCTCGTTATCCGCCATATCGGAGGTCTCTGCAAGAACCTTCAATGCACCCTCATATATTTTTTGATTAGTCATAAATTTCCTTTCTTTAGGGGGAGTGCCGCAGAAAAGCGGCACTCCCTTTAATTAATTAAGCAGTAAACTTTGCGTTGAGCACGACGAACTCATCTTTGTAAACCACCTTTGCTCCGTAGAGGTGAAGACCCTTCACTGCATCGGCAAATCTGTTCTGAGGACGGTATGCCTCGATCTCAGAGATCTGCTCCGCAAAAGCGATAGCTCTCTTTGTTCTTATGAAGCACTTGTGATATCCGTCAACCTTTTCGATGTTATTGGATACGAATACCTTACAGCCTCCGATATTTCCGATACAACCGTTTTCAAGCGCCTCGGTATTATCGCTTGAGAGGTTTACCTTTGCTTTAAGAATAAGCTCAGCAACCTCGGGAGATACCTCTATAACGATATCATTTGCATTTACTACGTTGCCTTTGTAAAGCATCATACGAGCCTTAAGGATATAGTCCACGATGTTATCTGCGCCGGGGTTATCGAGCGTAACATTCGAGCCCGCCCCCTCGTGAAGACTGTAAATGTATTTGTCGGCGATATTCGCAAGCGAGCTTGCCGCAACTCTCATAGCCCCTTCCATAAGTCTGGGAGCGCTCTGCGCCTTGTCAATGTCGTCTATCTGGAAGTTGAAATATTTTGCTTGATCGATCTTAAGATCGATGCTCGAATCGGAAACATCGTCGGGGGAAGCGATATCAGTGTTCTTTGCGTAGTCTTTGACACCTATCTGTCCGACTCCGCAGATCTTTACGCTAGAGCCCTTTTCCTTTATTTCTCCTTCATATTCTCTGTTACAGTTTGAAACTCCGATATACTGCTTATCAAGCTGTGTGTAAAGTGATTCACTCCATACTGTGGGTATAAAATTCTCAATTGCCATATTATTTTTTCCTTTCTTTTTCGTAAATTATTTTTAGTTCCATTTTTTCATGGATTCTATAATGATATTGTATTTTGCTCTAACCTCGGCAGGCGACATTTTTTTGACCTCCGAGGGAGAATAGTAGCTGTCGTAGCTTTCCTTTCCTACAGCCCCCGAGCTTTGCTCGTAATTTTTTTGGTTTATGCTCTGCGTAAATTTTTGATACGCCGCGCTCTTTTTTTCGTAAAGTGCGTAAGCGGCAGCAAGCGGAACGCCTGCATTTACACTCTTCCAAACCTCAGAAGGAACGCTTTCAATAGAGGTTTCCGGAAATACCGCCGCAAATTCCCCTATCTCAGCTACCATTCGCAGATTTTCCTTATCCCTTTTTTCAAGCTCCTCGCGAAGTCTTTCTATCTCTGCGCGAAGCTCCTCGGAGTTATCCGTCGGGCTTCTTTCTTCTTCGCTCACTTCGAAAGCCTCGTTTTCAGTCGTTTGCTCAACTGTCACATCTTCTGAAATATCTTCCGTAGTGTACGTCGTATTTTCCTCAGATATAACTTCAGAAGTATCCTCAGAACCTTCAGCCCCATCATTCTCCTTCTCTTTTCCTTCTTCATACATTTGTCTCTTCCTCCTTTACCTTGTTTTCTATCTCCTCTATAAGCGCTTCTCTGTCGCGCACAATACCCGCGGGTAAGCGCTTTATGTAGGATGTTGGAGAAATATATCCCCCCTCAAGCAGTTTATCAAGCATATTTTGCGTTCCGACCGCGCTGAACCTTGCAATCGGAGCTACATCTACCTTTGCGCAAAGTATTCCCTGCTTTAAGAGCTCAAAGTCTATTTTCTCCGCCGCAGTCTCACCCTCGTTTCTGTACATAACGAGTCTCTCGCTCGGATAATAAGCGCACATCATATCCGCCCAGATATTTGCCATATCCTCGATACAACAGTAATAAGCCGCTCTTACTTGTTCGAGAGTGATCCTTGATGTTTCCTGGAGAGCCAATATAGCGCTCGTATTGTTAGCCTCAACACTTCCAAGAGCCGCGTCGGTAGCTCCCATCAGCTCCTTGGTAACGTTCATCGCATTTTCAATAAGCTCCATATATCCGTCCTGCATATTTCCAACTCCCACTACGGAAACCGCATCGGAAATATTTCCGCCGCCTACTGCCGCAATTGCCTCTCCAACCCCGTTTGACCATTCGGGGATCTTTGACTTATCGTAAACAACCTTTGAAAAAGCCGTATCGGTCATATGCTTCATAGCGAGAGCATACGCTCGATTTATAAACTTTTGGTTGGGAATAAGGGATGTGACGGGGGACGTTCCGTGGAAACTGTTTTTTGTGGGATACCAGTTGAAGTACGCCACGGGATAGAGCTTGCAATCGGTATAAACTCTTTTTATCACACATTCCTTTGTGGATTTTTCAAAGACCACTTTACCGTCCTCCCGCCAAAATTTTATGATATAGGTGGTCTTTGCTTCCTCATCTCCGTCGAGCTCACGTTTCGACAGATCTCCCGATTGTGTATCGTAAATTTTGTCTGCCACGATCTTCATTGCCTTCTCAGATGGGACTCCGTACTTCATAGCCTCTCGTCTGAGCGAGGACACACCGGCGCGGCTTGAAAGGATAATGTAATCCTGAGACTGTATATCCGCCCGATTCACGTCCGAGACAAACAAATTGACATTGTCAATAATTTCGGTAACTATATCGCCCTTGAATCCGCGCGCCCCCGGCGCATCGGGATCCCAATAGCAATAAAGTATTCCGTCGCCTGATATTGCGGCATCGGTAAGGAGCTCGTATACCTTGTGTTCAAGGCGGTTTTTCTCCCATCTGTACGCCGCGTTTTTGGTAAGTAGAGCAAGACTTGAACGAATGGCTTCTCTTTTGGCTTTATCCTCGATATACGGAAGGCTGTCATCGTTGTATCTTATAGATATATCAGAGACTGCCACCGAAGAAACGAGAAAATCTACCACTCTTCTTATCACGTTAAACACGGGCTTTGGAAGTCCCGCCCCGCTTGCGTCATACCACTGATCGCCTCTGTAAAAGCGCTCGTTTATTCTGTTGCTTTCATAAAGTCCTATACTTCGCTTGTATTCCTTTCCCGCCTCGTATTGACTCCATGCTTTTGTCGTACTGTTCTTCATTGTTTCCTTCCTTCTTCTTTTACGGTTTGACCGTAACATTCATTTTGAATATTCTTGTCGGATAATTTGAGCTTGTGCTGAGTCTTATGCTTCCCCTTCTGAATCTTGCTGATGATAGCCTTGAATAGAAAGACTCTATAAGATATGAGCGCGAGCCTATGAAGCGCTTATTTATAGTCTCACATTCATTCGTTATCTCTGCCTCCAGCTCCCCGTTCTCGCCAAGCTCTCCCACAAGATTTATACCCATAAATTTTTTGCTTCTTTCGGGCATTCCAAAATCCAGCTGATTGCTCTCATACACGGCGCTGACCGTTTTGGAGCTTCCATCCATAGCTTTGTCACACTCAAGCGACTTATCAAAGAAGTATATTTCGCCTCCCGATACAAAGGCAAGACCGTCAGGTCCTTCAAAAAAGATATTCGCATTTATTCCCAAATAGGTATACCACTTGGAGCTTAAGGTGTTATAAACGTACACCCTTCCCTCAACATCGTTTGGATCTCTGAATAAGACCTCTCCGTTATATTTGTCCTCGTATACTATGGCGCTTGTAAAAAAATCCTTCTCCAAAAGCGAGGATATCCCATCAGAGATACAGTAGGCATTGCAATCATTAAGCTCGTCGGTATTACTTCTCCATCTCATTATCCTGTCACGGCTAATAGTTATAGGGTCATTTCCCGCCTTGCTGACACCTCCCATAGAGCTACATCCCCAGGCGGTATTTATTCTCATTGTTGAAAATCCATCCTCACTTGAAATATCGGAATCCGCCATCCACGTGTCTCCCTCGGTAAATATCAGCAATCTGTCATAATGCCTTCCCACAGCTTTTACATCATAGTTTCCGTCACCTACGATAAAGTTACCGTCCTTAGGGAAATAAAGCTTGCTCGTATTGGGATAAATAAGTTGGGACTCTGTAAGTGAAGCGTTTGAAACGCTTCTTGAGGGAAAAACGACGTTTTTCTTGAGTCCGCCCCACAGGAATACCCTGCTGTTGTTTATTCCGCCAAAAACATACGCCTCGGTATTTTTTACAACCTCGTTTTTCTTTACCATCGAACTATCCACAGTGAGATACAACATAACAGTATCGTCCTTTTTCATTTCATTTATCGAAACTGCAAAATAGTTCCAATTCACGTAATATCTCGAGGAATCCACCAGAACACCATTGACCGTAATTGCATCGACACTCGTCACATACTGAGGAAAACCAAGGAGAACAGCACTGGGATCTTTGACACTGTAACTTATCCTTGCATATGAATTTAACAGGTTGAGGGGCTCGTTAAGCTCTCCGGTTTGCCCATCGGTACCCCAGTCCTTTCCAATAAGCGGAGCATATCCGGTTACAACGCTCAACTTATCGTCTATTATTTCGTATATCTCTCGTCCGTCTATGAGATAAACTGCGCCCATATACTGAAACATAGATGCTCTTCCGTTGCCAGTGCCAATGCTTCCTAATTGAGTTACTTGTCCGCTAGTATGGTCGTATTTGTAAATGTAAGGACCCGCAATGGTATAAAAAACATACTTTCCCTTTACAAAGCATCTGCATATAGCCTTTACCTTCCTTACCAGATCAAGCTTGCCATAAAAGCAGTCTCTTCTTTGCAACGAGCCGTCGGGCAGTATTCTGAAGTTTTCTATTTTTGCGGCATTGTTGGACAAGCTTGCCGGCTTACTTGTGTCTATCCCGCCAAAGCCATCAAACTCGACTTTAGCCAGAGCGTTTTTTGTACTAAAAAAAGACATTTGTTTTATTCCTTTCTTTATATATTTT
This sequence comes from Eubacteriales bacterium, assembly GCA_045602205.1. Classification (GTDB taxonomy): domain Bacteria; phylum Bacillota; class Clostridia; order Oscillospirales; family CAG-272; genus HGM12713. The sequence goes on along the minus strand of JAZSBF010000014.1, from coordinate 3,796 downwards.
TGCACAGATGATATTTAATCAAAAAACGACAAGCCTTTATTTTTGCCGATGGGAAATTTGAATGGCATTTTTTCCTCGGGCAGATCTATTTGTATTCGGCTCATAACTCCGTATCGAAGCGCCTCGGGCGCGTGAGTTATCGAATGAGGCTCACTTGCCGCATCCTCGGGACGTAACGGATCGCAGATAAGTGCCGGAAGACACCTTGCAAGCTCGTTACACTGGGAGGATATATAAAGCTTTGGCGCACCGTGCTTTCCGCCAAGATACTCTCGAACGACTCTCCAACCTGCCACTCGTCTGTCGTCTGCGGCGACCATAGGTGGCATTCCACGGACCGACTGCATTATCTCAAATCCGCTTCTTCCCGTATCCTGACGCCTGTTCCAAAGGTCAGGAGAGGCTACCGCGTATTCAACATGCTCTCCCCTGCAAAACTCGGATATAGCCTCGGCAGCGTCACTTAGTATCAGTCCGCTGACACACAATTCTTTTTTACAATAGAGCTTTCCATCACGGTCTATCGACATCAATATCACCGCAAGCATATCAAAGCCGTAGTCAACAGCCACAAAATTTTTTGTCGTTTGCGGAATAGCGTTTGGAGAACAGATGTGTACCTCAGGATCAAATTCGGTAAAGAACTGTCCCTCAAAAACATCCCATCTTCCGTAAAGCCAAGCCTCTCTCAGCTTTGGCGGCAGGGATTCAAGCGCGCCCACGTAGTTCGGATCTGCGCGGCAAAGCACCTCGTTATCGAACACCTGCGCGGGAATAAAGGAATAATCGTCGGGATTCTCGTTACCTCTGAACTCTCGGTCAACAAAAAGTCTTTTCACCCACGCGTGTCCTATTCCGCCGGGATTGCAGGTGAGGTACATTCTCCTCGGATAATCCCCAACGCCTCTGAGACAAGCCTTAAATATCGAGAACTGATATTCGCTAATCTGTGTCGCTTCGTCAATGGCTATGACATCGTACTCCTGTCCTTGATAGCGCAAAACGTCTCTGTCACACGAGCAATATCCAAGAAATATCTTGCTTCCGTTTGAAAAATTCAGACTTTTATTTCCCTCGCTGTACTCAATAACAGCTCCGTACTCCCGAAGCATTGGAATTACGTGATTTGACTTTAGCTCGTCATACGTTCGCCTTACAAGCAGACATTTTATTCCCGAATACCTAAGGCACATTGCCACAAGCTTTCGTCTGAGCGCCCAGGATTTTCCGCCTCCGCGTGCGCCACCGTAGGCGGTGAATCGTGTCCGAGAAGCAAAGAAAAGCTTTTGCCTCTCATTTGGCACACCCTTTATACGTATCTCGTGAACACTTTCTTGACTCTCGATCATTTTCCGTCCTCCATAATGTCGTGATCAAAAATTATCTTTAGCTGACCGTCGCAAACTTGAGTTTTGGGGCTTTTTTCATATCCTACCCATTTTTTCATATATGCGCTGAGTACAGTTGGAGACACTTCTGAATTGAGAGCCTCATCCTCAAACACCGCTTGTATCCGTTCAAACTCCAACGGATATTTTTCGGCAAGACATTCATACTCCCCTTCTCCTATCTTGCAGTATCTGCAAAATCCCGCCGCGTTTGGAAATCTTCGCTTTGCCTTTTTAGCGCTTCTTTTTGCTTCTTCCTCCGAAGAGTCACAATTTTCGTAGCACGACCTTATGTATTCTTCGAGAAGCCGAAATATCTCACCGTTTCTGCAGGCAGCTTCAAGTGATATTTCCTCCACACAATCATCTCCTCCTTTCTCTCATCTGTGCAACCATATTTTACTACCCAAATTAGTCCCAAACAGTCCCACTTAGTCCCACTTAGTCCCACTTTTTGAAAAATTTTTTATATTTTTTTATATTTTTTCAAAAAAACAGCAGCTAACTCACAGATGTGAGTTAGCTCCTAAGAAATATAAATTTTAACTTTGCAAGGTAAGAGATCGCTTATCTCATATTTTTTTATAAATTCAAAATCTCGATATTATTAAAATTCTTTATCATTTCTATCGAGTCCTCGCCGCATACGCACAAAACGTAAGCCTCTCCGCCGTATATGACACGGAAATGCGCGAGCTTATATTTTTCACAAGCAGCCGTAACGTCCAAACCCCTCAATATGTCAGCGAGCGCCTCGCCCTCAAATTTTGCGATAGCCTCTTTAGCAGTCCATATCTTATAAAAAGACTCTGCCTCGTATTCCCTATCCTCGAGATACTGCCTCTCGGCACAAGAGAAAAATCTCTTCGCTATTCCTCTCAGGTCTCTCTTTAGGCTTATCTTTTCTATATCAACGCCTACACTGCTCTTACCACCATATAAAGCGACAGACAAATCTCCCGAATGAGATATACTAAATCCGCCCGCATCAGAGCGCATAAATCTTGGCTTTCTGCCACTCTCCCTTATTATCAAGGAAGGAGAAAGACACCGCTTGTCCAATATCTCCTTAAGCGCTATAAGTCCCCCAAGCGAGAGCTCCCTTGCGCCTTCGTCTCGAATATTCATAAGCCTTTGCATCTCGGCATATCCAAAAGCCTCAAAAAGACCTATCTTATCCGAATATACAAGCAGCTCGTCCATACTACTCTCAAGCGGAGTAAAAAGATTTAAAAACATCATAGCCGTCACAGATCAGATAAAGAGACAAAGCAATATCGGAAGAAATATTGCGGGGACGTAGTTCATTACCTTTATCTTTGTAAGTCCCAGCATATTGAGGGAGAGCGCTACGATAAGCAGCGATCCCACCGCAGTCATCTCGGTTATTGTCGCCGTGCTTAAAAACGGTTCTATCCAAGCGGCAAGAAGCGTGATAGCTCCCTGATATATAAGAACAAAAAAAGCCGAGAACATAACGCCGATACCAAGTGTCGTCGCGAAAACAAAAGCCGATATCATATCTATAAGTCCTTTTGTATACTGCATAGTATGGTCTCTGAGAAGTCCGCTGTTAAGCGCGCCCACGATAGCCATAGAACCTACGCAGAAAAGAAGCGAAGCTGTAACAAAGCCCTGTGCAACATCTCCAAACTTTCCTTTGGTAGCCCTTTCAATAGCATTTCCAAGATTGTGTATGCCCTTGTCGAGATTACAAAGCTCTCCGATCACAGCGCCTACCGCGATAGAGATTATCACTATTATTATATTTTTAGTGCCGATAGCTCCCGTTATACCTATAAGAAGGACACAAAGCGCCATTCCTTTCATCAAAGCATCAGCCACACGATCCATAACGCCGCCCTCAACGCCTGTCTTCATAAATTGTTTTATCATAAGTCCGACAAGCGAGCCGACGATTACCATAACACAGTTTACGATAGTGCCCCAAAGAGAGAAGCTATTTAAAGTTGCTATAAACTGACTCATAAAAAACCTTTCAACACATACTAAAAACCGCAGACCGATAAAATCGGTCTGCGGATCTTATAAATTATTACTTATTGCCGAACATCTCGCCGAAAAAGCCGTCAAGAAAATCTCCGGAAGCCTTTTCCTTAGATGCTTCCTCTGCATCCTGCTCAGCCTTATCCTCATCAGAACCGTTATCTTTCTTTGCACCCTCGTAGGAATCATCACCGGGCTTCTTCTCAAAGCCTGTTGCAACGATAGTGATTCTCATCTCATCCTCAAGCTCGGGATCAAACGCAACACCCCAAATGATGTTTGCGTCTGTGTTGCACTCCTCTGCAATCATAGTAGAAGCGAGTGTAACGTCCTCAAGTCCTACGTCGGGAGAAGCGTAAATGCTGATAACAACACCGGTAGCTCCCTGAATAGATGTTTCA
>JAZSBF010000013.1:0-5345 GCA_045602205.1 Eubacteriales bacterium | reverse complement strand
ATATTTTATCACAAAAAACGACAAATAACAATGTGCATTTTTAACAAAATATAAATATATTTCACTCAAAAAATACACAAAATGTTAAAAAAGGATAGATATCTGCAATAACCGTCGTTCTCGCATCCTTTTACATACCTTTTCTAAAACAAAGATATTTAAAATAAAAAAGAAACAGGGCGGTAGGCTATGGTCCGCCGTGTTGCTTCCTTAGAGAAAAATATCCCATTTAGCATAACTGTATTTAGAAAGCATAAAAGCTTTTTCTTAAAAAGGTTTGGAGAGTGTGAGAACCTTTCCTTAAAAGGTTCTCACGTCCCTCTTCTCAAAAGGTTCTCGCATTTCTACTCCATCCCTCTCCCAGTCTTAACCTCTGACCGAAAATCTGTTTTTGCATTTTGGACAGACTACCGAATGCTTGCCCTTTGCCCTCGGCAGTCTGAGAACTGCCGAGCAGGAGGGGCATTTGCGATAGACGTGAGTTTTGCGGTCACGGAATTTATTTCTTTTAAGCCTGAAGAAATTACAGAATTTTTGATTCTCAGCGCGTCTTTTTGCTATATTGCGCGACATCGCTCTAAAGAAGATGTAGCACACGAGCGAGACCGAGATGAGAAAGTAGACAAGATAGTAGAACGGCTCTTCAATGAACAGAGAGAGTATCATGTGAAGAATAAGCAGTCCCGCATAGACCCAAAGCAAGGTCTTGCCAAGCGTGTCGTATCCATATCTTCCGTACATAAATCTGTAAAGCTTGTTTTTGAATTTTCCCATTGAAGATATCTCCTTCAAGCATAAGATTATTCAGATCTGAGCGCCTCGACGGGATCTTTCTTAGACGCGATCCTCGAGGGTATGAGTCCCGCGATAAAGGTGAGGAACATACTTATGAGCACAAGCGCGATTCCGCCTGCCCAAGGAAGCACCGCGTTTATCGTGTATATTCCCGAAAGCGCGTGTATTATAGCGTTTATCGGTATGCAGAGCAGTATTGTAGAAAGTATTCCGATAAGTCCCGCCGTAAATCCGACAATAAGCGTTTCGGCGTTGAATACTCGCGATATATCCTTCTTCGACGCACCGATCGAGCGCAGTATTCCTATCTCCTTGGTTCGCTCAAGCACCGAGATATAGGTGATTATTCCTATCATTATAGAAGAAACCACGAGAGATATCGAAACGAATGCGATAAGAACATAGGATATAACGTTTATAATGAGTGAAACCGAGGACATCATAACTCCGATGATATCGGTATATTCTATCTTTTTGGTCTCATCTGTCTGCGCGTTGTTGTAATCAGTGATAAACGCCTCTATATTGTCCTTCGATTCAAAATCCTTGGCGTAGAAGTTTATCGAAGCGGGAGCCGCCTTTTCGGCATCTCCGAGCTTTTTCAGAATAGAGTCGTAGGTTGCATCGGTCTGCGGTGCCATTTTGTAAAGCGTTTCTTCAAGCAATATGAATTGCTCATCCTCGGCAGACATAGTGCTAAGGAGTGCCTTGAATATATCCTCGGTGACCTCTATTTCAAGAAGCGCCGCCGACAGCTCATTATAGATAGCAGTCATCGCCGTATCTCCCGCGAGAGACTGAAGACCGGGTAAGGCCATCGGTATCGGCATCTGCTCGCTCGGCTGTAAGCCGCTAATGAGTATCCATTTGTGCTGCATTTCCATAATGGGAAGCAAGAGTGTGAGATTGTCGGCAGTTATGTCAATCTTGTTGTCAAGCATTCCTTCAAGCGCTGTAAACAATCCTTCAAGCATAGGAGTGTTTGCGGGATTTGCCTTAGCTGCCGTAAGCATAGCGCTGATCATCTCGATTTGAGCTTCCTCGGGCATCAGCATAAACATCTTCGCAAAATTATCGGCAGAGACGTTAAGCTGAGATGAAAATTTGGGATCGGATTTTATCCTCTGCGTCATAAATTCATAGAACTGCTTCATAGTTTCGGAATCTACACTGTCTATAAGCTGTCCTATCGTTTCGGGCGTGTAGTGAGTTCTCTCAAACTTGAGACCCGTCAGAACGTTGTATTCGGGCGCGGCCTTCTGCTGATTGATGACCTCGCTGTTGGCATTCATATCGAGTATCATATCGGTAAGAGCCTTGGTGTATCCGATAGCGCCCGAAATAGAGGTCACGGTAGCACCGGGCTTCGGCTTTATTATTCCCGAAATAACGAGCTCTGTGCCGTTTTCTGTGACAAATGATGCTTGATCATAGCCAAATTCGTCACGGCGGTCCTGCCACTTGTAAAGGTCATCGCGATCGGGATAAGTCTTATTGGTCTTATAGTAGAAATCCGAGGTATTGAGCATATAGAACTTCATTCCGAGGAAATCGTCAAGAGTGTACTCATCCATATGCGACGATTCATAAGTTCCATCGGTCATCAGCTTATTCATTATATCCTCAAGCTCCTCCTGAGGAAGAACTCCGAGCATATAAAGAGTCATCTTGCTTATCTGGTTGTTGCTGTTTACAACAAGAACTACCTCGTTAGCCTTTGTGGGCCAGTGGCTGTTCTCTCCGACAAGCTCATATTGCTGCTCGAGAAGCTCTTGATTGTTTATCATCTCTGACATAATGCCAAAGCCGCCCATACTTTCCATCATTTCGCTGATACCCGCAAACGAGTCGCCCATATTGTCAAATATCTCCGTGGGACTTACCTGTGTCTTACCGTCCGCGGTAAATACCTGAAGGTCGAAATCGTATGTGTACTGAATATCGCTTACGTTGTTTTTTATCGAGTCGTAGTTTTCGTCGAGATATTTTTTAAAGGAGACAAGGTCGTTTTCCTTAGTCGCCGACATTGCCGACATCATAGTTCCGAGCGAGTCGTCAACGTAGATCTTGTTGGGGTCGATCTCGCCCTCCTGCGTCTCGCCCACCTCGGTCATAGCGTTAAGCATTGCGGTGTAATCCTGAGTTACGGCGCTGAGCGTGAGAGGATAGGTCGAGAGGGTGTCCTCCTGAACCTGATCTATATACGCCTGAATTCCGTTGGAAAGCGAAAGAATGAGCGCTATACCCACAATACCGATACTTCCTGCGAAAGAAGTGAGTATCGTTCTCGCCTTTTTCGTAAGCAGGTTGTTGAGCGAGAGCGAGAGCGCTGTGGGGAAGGACATGGTCTTTTTCTTAGTCTTCTTTTTCTTCGAACGCTTCTCTTTTTTGGACTCTGCGGTATCGGAGAGATCTGAGGCTTCAGAGACCTCTGACGCCGCGACCTCGTCCTCACCGAAATAGGGGTTAGTATCGTCGATAAGCTCGCCGTCGGAGAGCTGTACTATTCTGGTTGAATATTCCTTGGCAAGATCGGGGTTGTGCGTTACCATAATAACGAGCTTTTCCTTGGCTACTTCCTTGAGAAGCTCCATTATCTGAACGCTTGTGTGCGTGTCAAGCGCGCCCGTAGGCTCGTCTGCGAGAAGTATATCGGGGTCGTTGACGAGGGCTCTCGCTATGGCAACTCTCTGCATCTGTCCGCCCGACATCTGATTGGGCTTCTTCTTGAGCTGATTTCCAAGCCCCACCTTTTCAAGAGCTGCGGTAGCGCGGCGGCGTCTTTCAGCCTTCGACACGCCCGACAGAGTCAGCGCAAGCTCAACGTTTGCGAGTACGGTCTGGTGGGGAATGAGGTTGTAGCTCTGGAATACGAAACCGATAGAATGATTTCTGTAAACGTCCCAGTCGCCGTCCTTGTATTCCTTTGTCGATCTTCCGTTAATTATAAGGTCACCCGAGGTATATCGGTCGAGACCGCCGATGATGTTGAGCATCGTGGTTTTTCCGCATCCCGATTTTCCAAGGATAGAAACGAATTCGCTCTTACGGAATTTAAGGCTTACTCCGTTCAGCGCAAGGACCTCAGATTCGCCTGAGGAATATTTTTTTACAATTTCTCTTAATTCAAGCATTATGGTTCTCCCAAAAACAAATTATCTTTCAACTTCACATTATACCACCAATATTTTAAATTATTGTGGGTAAAATTATTAACGATTATTAAATTTTGAGGCTGTCTCGAATGTAGATCTGAGACAGCCTTATCTTTATTATGTCTAGCCTAAGTGGACTCGAACCAATAAGGTTTGTATCGGCAAACATTCGTATATACTTCGGCAAAAATTCTTGCAATATCCGCACTTTTCAAGGCGAGAAGCGCCGAAAGACACGAAAATTTATCGACGAGGGGCTTATTGATTCGAGTCCACTTAGGCTACCCAAATATTCCCGTAAGGAATATATTGATTCCGATCACAATGAGTATAGCTCCTCCCAATATACTTGCTTTACCCGCAAGGCACGTGCCGAATTTTTTGCCGAGGAAGAGACCGAACATACAGATTATAAATGTAACTACGGCAATTATGAGGGCGCACAAAAGCGCCAATAGAAGATCGTATTCCGATATGGTAAATCCTACCGAGAGAGCGTCGATAGAGGTTGCTACGCCCTGAACCATAAGCGCGGCAAATCCAACGCCTGATACCTCACAATCGCACTTTTTGGTTATTCCTTCGATAAGCATTTTTCCGCCGATAAAGACGAGAAGAATGAGCGCTATCCACGGAATAAATTTCTGAAAAGAGGTAAATATTTGCGCTATGGTATGCACACACACCCAGCCTATCATAGGCATAAGCGCCTGGAAGAAGGCGAAAACTCCCGCGATCCCGACCATTTTGTTGGTCTTCATAGATTTGTCGTTAAGACCGTTTGCGAGGGAGACCGAAAAGGCGTCCATCGCCAAGCCGACACCAAGCCCCAAGCTGTAAATTATGAATTGAAAGCCCATTTTAACCGTCCTTAAAGGATAAATTTAGCAGTGCTCAAAGAGAAAGAAAAAAGCCCACGCATAGCCCTTTCTTTTCGGGTATGCGTGAGTCTCGCAATTTAAAACAAGCCAGACCCTTCGGTCAGTATGTTGACTTGTTACGTAAATACGCTTGCTACTCCCTCACAGAATATCGCTTGAGTATTATATCATATTTTACTGTATTTGTCAACGGTTTATTAAAAATATGGATAAACAAGAAAAATAAGGCATACTTTAATTTTAGGTTGACAAAAAAATTTTTTTATGTTATTATATAACTCGACGATAAAAGAAGCAAGAAGAATTTCGAGCTTTGCGAGAAAGGCGACTATGTTTCAAGCTGTATCGCGGGCGCGGCTGTCCAAAAAACAATTTAATATGCGGGTGTCTTCGTGCTACGCACGAGTAAAGAACGTTTCATGTTCTTTAGGCAACGCCACACCTCGCTCATTTCATTCGCGGGTGTGGCGGAATTGGCAGACGCGCAAGATTTAGGATCTTGTGTTAATTCGTG
>JAZSBF010000012.1:0-11414 GCA_045602205.1 Eubacteriales bacterium | reverse complement strand
GCAAAGGTCAAGAATTTGGTGAAGATATAATCGAAAAAAATAAAAAACCCCGTCCCAGCTACGGACGAGGTTTTTTATTTTTCTTGAAATTAGTCTGTTACGTAAGGAAGCAATGCTACCTGTCTTGCACGCTTGATAGCTGTGTTAAGCTCACGCTGATGCTTTGTGCAAGTGCCGGAAATTCTTCTGGGAAGAATCTTTCCGCGCTCGCTGATGAACTTTCTGAGCTTTGCGGAATCCTTGTAGTCGATGAAGTCAACCTTATCAACACAGAAAATGCAAACCTTCTTCTTTCTGCGCATCATAGGCTTAGGAGCGCGCGCAGTGTTTTCTGTTCTATCCATTATCAAATCCTCCTGTAATTATCAATTTGTTGGTGACGTGCCTAAGTTAAAAGGGCAGATCGTCATCGGTTTTGAGCTCTTCAAACTTCGGAGCAGCAGATGCGTCCGAGGAGAATGAAGGCGAGTTGTAGGCGTCAGGCGTGTAGGGTGCGGAAGAAGCCGCCGAATCACTGCGACTGTCAACGAAGGTGACCTCGTCTGCGATGATGTCGGTAGCATAATGCTTTACGCCCTGCTGGTCGGTCCAAGTGCGATTCTGGAGAGAACCAACAACGCAAATGGAAGAACCCTTTCTGAAATACTTGGAAACAAACTCTGCGCTTGCTCTCCACGCGGTAACGTTGAAGAAGTCAGCCTGAGTCTGCTGAGATGCATCTTTTGAGTTAAATCTGCGGTTTACAGCGATGCTGAAGGTGCAAACAGAAACGCCCGAAGGAGTCTGCTTGAGCTCGGGATCTGCTGTAAGGCGACCACCCATGATAACTTTGTTTAAATTGAAATTTGCCATTATAACGCCTCCTTAGAAAAGTAGAGATTATTCCTCAACAGCGGGAACAGCTTCTTCGGCAGCAGGAGCTTCCTCAACTACAACCTCTGCGGTTGCGGGCTCAGAAACCTCAACAAGCTTTGCCTTCTTTTCTGCAGCATCATACTCAAGTCTGATGACAAGAGAACGCATAACAGATTCGTCGATGTTCATAAGACGCTCAAGCTCACTGGGGAAATCAGGAGCAGACTTGAAGGTAACTACTGTGTAGAATCCTTCGGGCATATCGTTGATCAGATATGCGAGACGTCTCTTACCCCATTTTGCTACGTCGACAACTTCAGCGTTAGCCTCGATGATCGACACGAACTTGCTCACTGTTGCTTCAGTAGCTTCGTCGCCCTTGGAAACATCAGCAATGAACATAACTTCGTAAGAATTGATAACCTTATCCATTTTTTACACCTCCCTATGGACTTAAAGACCGCACACCTTAAATAATAGAATTTGCATGCGGTAGAGAGACGGGCGCAAAATATTCAGCCCGTACCGAAACAGTATTATAACATATTTTACTTTGTTTGTCAATCTTTTTTTGCAAATATTTTAATATATTTTAATATATACTTGAAAAAGAGAGAAAATTGAGGTATAATGTAATAAACTTTTTGTGATTGAAAGGGATTTTTTGATGAAAAGGGTACTTATAACGGGTGGGTCGCGCGGTATCGGGCGCGCCTGCGTTGAATATTTTTCCTCGCTTGGCTATAAAACCGCCTTTATATACAACAAAAGTGACGAAGCCGCAAGAGAGCTTTCTTCTCTTACGGGGGCGATTGCCATAAAGGCAGATGTTTCCTCTCCCGACGATGTGCGACGTGCAGTCTGCGATGTAATAGAACAGCTTGGCGGCATCGACGTGCTTATAAACAATGCGGGAATTGCGCAGATATCTCTTTTTACCGATATTAGCGATGAGGACTGGCAAAGAATGCTTTCTGTCAACCTTTCGGGAGTGTTTTACGCTACTCGTGCGGCTCTGCCGTCTATGATATCGCAAAAGAGCGGAAGGATAATCAATATCGGCTCAATGTGGGGAAAATGCGGAGCGTCCTGCGAGGTGCATTATTCCTCGGCGAAAGCGGGTATCCGCGGAATGACGATGGCTCTTGCAAAGGAGGTGGGACCCTCGGGCATCACGGTGAACTGCATAGAGCCGGGTGTGATAGATACCGATATGAACGCCGAGCTCTCGGAGAGCGAAATGCGGGAGCTTGCGGACGAGACTCCGCTTTGCCGTATCGGAAAACCAATTGACGTGGCGCAGCTTGCCGAATTCCTTGCCTCCGACAAGGCGTCCTTTATTACAGGACAGGTAATCGGCGTCGACGGCGGATACGCGATATAAATGAATAAGGAGGTTTTTAGGTAAATCTTTTGATAAAAGGTTTCCGTTCCTCCTTCCGAACCCTTTTAAGAAAGCTTAATATCTTATAAACGAAAAAACAGACCGTCTTGATTTGAGACGGTCTGTTTTTTTGTAATGCAGTTAGTCCTTAAGAACCTTTGCGAATGCGAGGATCTGAATAACTATTCCTGCGAGAACGTAAATTCCGATGAGAGAGGAAACTACGCCGAGAGCCCAGCCTACAATCGGACCCACAACGGGAATCCAACCTGTGAGGAATGTTGAAAGAGTGATAAGTCCTGCAACGATAGCGCCGACAACGATGTAAACGATGATTCCGACGATAAGATTTGCTACGTCCTTAGAAAACTTGAACGAAAGCGGGAAAAGCTTTTTAAGTGCATCCATAATGTGCCTCCAAAGTTTAATGATAAAATAACTACTTATGATTATACTATTCCGAGAATAAATTGTCAATACAAAAAATCCATTTATTTTTTCTTTGGACCAAATAAGACAAAAAATTCGCATTTGCGGAGTTATAATATAGGCAGAACATTGGGAATATATGGTATACGGAGGGCAAAATGGGACAAACGGTGTATGTCGATCTTCTTTTTCTGATAAACTTCAGTATGGATTTTCTTTGCTTTTTCCTTACGGCAAGGATATTAGCTCTGCCTCTTTCACTTCCGAGAACACTTTTGGCTTCGGCGGTAGGAGGGATATATTCGGATCTCGCGCTTTTTATAACTCTTGAGGCGCTCCCCTCGCTTCTCGTAGATGTTTTTGCTTGCGTTCTGATATGTGCAATAGCCTTTTTGAAGAAGGGGAGTCTTTCCTCGCTTCCGCTTTACATAATCGTTTATTTTGCGATATCAATGGCGCTCGGGGGCTTTATGACGGCGATATTCAATTTGCTCAACAAGGCGGATATTCCGCTTGAGAGCGGAGCGTCCGACGGCATCTCTGTTTGGTCATTTGCGGCACTTGCCACCGTCAGCGGACTGTTGACACTTTTGGGTGGAAGATTTTTCAGAAGAAAGTCGGCGCAGACACACGCCGAGGTAGAGCTCTTTTTTGGCGGTAAACATGTAAAGCTCTCCGCTATGACCGACACAGGCAATCTTTTGCGCGAGCCGATAAGCGGTAAGCCCTGTATCGTGGCGGATATTTCATCGCTTTCGGGAATTATTTCCGAGAGCTTGGCAAGGGTAGCGAGAGAGGGGAAGATATCGGCGCTTGGAAGGCTTTCGCAAAATGATTCCAGAAACGTGCGGATAATTCCGACAAAGACGGCTCTCGGAGAGGGAATGCTCATAGCTATCCGAGCCGAAAAGATTACAGTAGATACGGGAAAAGGGGCGAAGATGATAGATGCCTTCGTGGCTCTTTCTGACATAAAAAAGAGTGCGGATGGAAGCGAGGCATTGCTTCCAAGCGAGATATTGAATTAGTTTTGGAGGGGATTATTTTATGGTCGTGAGATTTTCATTTGAAGATATTTCTGAAAAAATAGCATCTTTTTTTCATAGGCTCGGAGAGCTGAGAATATTCGGACGAAAAAAACGGGGAATATATTATGTAAACGGGCCTGAGGTGCTTCCGCCTCCGCTCTCTCGCGAGGACGAATTTGAGGTGATAAGCTTGCTTGAGGAGAACGATGAATGGGCGCGGCAGACGCTTATAGAGCACAATCTGCGTCTTGTCGTATACATAGCGAAGCGGTTTGAGAACACGGGGATAGGTATCGAGGACCTCGTATCTATCGGGACTATCGGGCTTGTTAAGGCGATAAACACTTTCAGGGCTGATAAGAACATAAAGCTTGCGACATACGCCTCGCGCTGCATTGAAAATGAGATACTTATGTATATCAGAAAAAGCTCAGGCAGGGGAGCTGAGGTCTCTATCGACGAGCCGCTTAACGTCGATTGGGACGGCAATGAACTGCTTCTCTCCGACGTCCTTGCAAGCGAGGATGATTGTATCCTTGGCGAGATGGAGCAGCTTGAGGAAAGGGCGAATATAAGGCGAGCTGTGGCATCGCTTGACGAAAGGGAACGTGAGATAATCGAGCTTAGATACGGTATGCGCGGCGGAGATGAGATGACTCAGAAGGAGGTTGCTGATAAGCTGGGTATCTCTCAGTCCTATATCTCACGCCTTGAAAAGAAAATTATTGAAAAGCTGCGAGCTGAGATGAATGTCTACCGTTAAAAATATTTAGAAAGGGAAGTCTCATTCTATAACACAATCTAACATATTGACAAAAAGATGGGTTTGTGCTATAATTCAGTAGTAACTCTGCCGAACGGCCGCGCGGTATGTTGCCGAAAGGTATTACCGTGAGGAAAGTCCGGGCTTCACAGGGCGCGATAGCTGATAACGTCAGCCGGAGGCGACTCCCGGGAAAGTGCAACAGAAATAAACCGCTCGCAAGAGTAAGGATGGAAAGGCGAGGTAAGAGCTCACCCACTCCTATGGTAACATAGGTTTGCTGTAAACCCTATCGGAAGCAACACCGCAGTCGGATAGTCTGCCCGACATACATCCGCAGGTGGCGCGAGGCATAGCCTCGGAGCTAAGCGGCGACGCTTGGCAAAGATAGATGGCCGTTTAAGACAGAACCCGGCTTATAGACAGAGTTATAAAAAACAACCCGTGGGTACGCAAGTGTCCGACGGGTTGCTTTGTTCTAATATTTCAAAAAATGGTTAAAAATATCACAAAGAATGGTTGACATTTTGCTGAATATGCGGTATAATATAAGAGATTATTTTTTAAGGAGATATCGACTATGATAAAACTTATCGCTTTTGACCTTGACGGAACACTTACACAGCATAAGACAAAGCTCGATCCCGAGAACCGTGCGGTGCTTGAGGCTCTTGCCGCTAAATACAAGCTCGTAATGGCAGGCGCAGGCAACTGCATGCGTATTTTTGAGCAGCTTGACAGATTCCCGATAGACGTAATAGGCAACTACGGACTTCAGTTCGGCAAGTACAATCCCGAAACAGGCTCGCTTGATATCCTTCGCGACGAGAGACTTCCTTGCGATAAGGAAGCGGTTGAGGCAAAGATAACCGCTATGCGTAAGAAATACGGCTTTACAGAGTTTAAGGGAGACAACGTTGAATTTCATCTTTCGGGTTGCGTAACCTTCCCGATACTCGGTACTAAGGCTGACATAGCTGACAAGCTTGCTTTCGACCCTGACAGAAAGAAGAGACGCGCTATCTATGACGAGATCTGCGCTGAATTTTCCGATTACGTTGTTTTCGTTGGCGGTTCTTCCTCCTTCGATATGGCTCCCAAGCCCTACAACAAGTATTACGCTCTCGACCTCTACTGTAAGGAACACGGTATAGCTCACGATGAAGCTGTTTTCGTTGGTGACGACTACGGTCAGGGCGGAAATGACGAGTCTGTATACAAGTCTGATTTCGGATTTGTCTGCATTGACGATTACCGTGACTTTGGCAAGTGCGTAAAGCATCTGCTTTAATTAATATTTGAAAGGGGATAAACAATGGAACTTAACGAACTCATAAAGGGCAGAGAGGTCTGCGATTGCGGACGCTCCCATAATTGTCCGATAGATTATCTTGTTATCGAGGAGGGCGCGCTCAAGAAGCTTCCTGAGCTTGTAGCTTCCTATTCGAGCATCGTTCTCGCAGCTGACACAAACACATACGAGGTTTGCGGAAAGCAGGTAGAGACTCTTATATCCGAGAAGATAGAAAGTGTTCTTATTTATGAGAGAGAGGGTGTTCTCGTTCCCGACGAGAAGGCTATCGCAGAGCTTCAGGCAAAGCTTTCTCCCAAGACAGACCTTGTCGTTGGCGTAGGCTCTGGCGTTATCAACGACCTCTGTAAGTACGTCAGCTTTGAGGCAAAGCTTCCTTATTATATAGTAGCTACCGCTCCTTCTATGGACGGCTACGCATCCAAGGGCTCGGCTCTTATCCTTGACGGTATGAAGGTAACACTCAACGCCGACGTTCCGAAGGCAATAATCGCCGACATCGACGTTATCAAGAACGCTCCCTTTGATATGATACAGGCTGGTTACGGAGATATTATCGGTAAATTCTCCTGCCTTAACGACTGGAGACTCAGCCACGTTGTAAACGATGAATACATCTGCGAGTACGTTTTCGGCGAAACGCTTGAGACAACACGCAATACAGTAGCTCTCGCTGAAAAGCTTACAGAGAGAGATCCTTATGCTGTTTGTGAGCTTATGAAGGCTCTCGTTACCGTTGGTATCCTTATGGCATACGTTGGAAACTCAAGACCCGCTTCGGGCAGTGAGCACCACTTCTCACATTACTTTGAGATAGTTGGAATTCTCAACAAAGAGGATTATTTCCCCCACGGAATCGACGTTTGCTATTCGGCTATCGAGACCTGCAGAATAAGAGAGGCGCTTCTTGCTCTTGAGAGCATCGACGATATCGATAACAAGTTCGATAAGAGCGAGTACGAGGATAATATCAAGCGCGTTTACGCCTCTATCGCAGACGAGATATTCGCGCTCCAGAACAAGATGGGCTGGTACGAGATAGACAGACTTCCTACCTACAAGGCTAAGTGGGCAAAGATACGCGAGACACTTGCAGACGTTCCCAGCGCTGACGATATGCTTGGATACGTTAAGGCTGTGGGACTTGATTACGACGAGTTCACAAAGCTTTACGGCGCTGACAAGATAGCTGACGGCAGAGTATACGCTAAGGATCTTAAGGACAGATATTCTGTACTTTGGATGCTTTACGATCTCTTTGGCGACAAAGCAAGAAACGTATAAAATACATAATGGTTTAACAGACAATTTAAAGGGGCTGGGTTTTGATGACTCAGCTCCTTCTTTTTTGGCGCAAAGTGAATAAATTGGCGCTCGAATAGGGGGCTGTTGTGAGCAAAATGACGAAAGTGAAAAAAATCTCAAAAACACTTGACAAATGGATATTTATGCTATATAATTATTTACAGTTAGCATATGCTAACTTGCATTATCTTATTATTTTGGAGATGGATATGGACTTAACTGAGACAATAGAGGGTAAGGAATATATAGTTGACCGTTTGGAGACCGATGATGAGGAGCTCGATTCGTTTCTCTTTTCCTTGGGATGCTATAGCGGTGAACCGATAACTGTTATTTCTCGCAAAAAGAGCGGTTGTGTTGTCTCTATCAAGGATGGTAGATATAATATTGATAATCAACTTGCAAAAGCTATTATCGTAAAAAAGTAATCTGCGGATTACTTTTTACTTTGCTTAACAGTTAGCCGTTGCTAACTGAATTTGGTTTAAAATATTTATTGGATATAAATTAAAAAATATTAAAGACATTTTGTCAGGAGGATTTTAAAATGAGAATTGCTTTGGCAGGCAATCCTAACAGCGGTAAGACCACAATGTATAACGCATTGACAGGTCGCAATGAAAAGGTTGGAAACTGGGCGGGTGTTACCGTCGAAAAAAAGACCCATGCTATTAAGAAAAGCTTTTATTCGGGAAAAGACGAGCTTATCATCGTCGACCTTCCGGGCGCCTATTCTATGTCGCCTTTTACGTCTGAGGAGAGTATTACAAGCTCGTACGTAAAGAATGAAAAGCCCGATGCTATCATCAATATCGTTGACGCTACAAACCTCAGCCGAAGCTTGTTTTTCACTACACAGCTTTTGGAGCTTGATATCCCCGTTGTCGTAGCGCTTAACAAGACCGACGTAAACAAGAAAAAGGAAAACAAGATCGACGCAAAAGCTCTTTCTGAAAAGCTTGGATGTCCTGTTATAGAAACGATTTCTACGTCAGGAGATGGATTGGGCAGTCTTGTTGAAGCTGCTATATCGGTTATTGGAAAGAAACAAAAGGCTCTTTACGTTCAGGGAGATATCGACCTTACCGACAAGAAGGTTGTCGAGGAAGCTGATAGAAAGCGCTTTGAGTTTGTAAACTCTGTCGTAAAGGCGGTTGAGAGCAGAAAGGTGTTTACCAACAAGAAGAACTTTCAGGATAAGATAGACGATATTCTCACAAACAAATGGCTCGGTCTTCCGATATTTGCTGTCGTTATGTTCTTTGTTTTCCAGATATCTCAGGCTTGGCTCGGTCCTTGGATAGCTGAAGGGTATGAATTTAAAAACGGTGTGGCTATCCCCGGTCTCGTTACCCTGATAGAGCTCTTCGGCGAATGGGTCGGAGGTCTTATGGAAAATGCAGATCCGCTTCTCCAGTCTATTGTTGTTGACGGTATTATAGGCGGTGTCGGAGCGGTCGTAGGATTCTTGCCGCTTGTTATGGTTATGTATTTCATGATTGCCTTGCTTGAGGATTGCGGATATATGGCGCGCGCGACTGTCGTCCTTGATCCGATATTCAAAAAGGTCGGACTTTCGGGAAAGTCGGTAATTCCTTTCGTCATCGGAACAGGATGCGCTATCCCCGGTGTTATGGCTTGCCGTACGATACGTAACGAGCGTGAACGCAGAGCGACCGCAATGCTCGCTCCCTTTATGCCTTGCGGAGCGAAGCTTCCTGTTATTGCGCTCTTTGCGGGAGCATTTTTCGATGAGGCTGCTTGGGTAGGTACCTTGATGTATTTTGTGGGTATCGTGATCATATTCCTTTGCGCGCTTCTTATAAATAAGCTTACAGGTCATAAAAACAGAAAATCCTTCTTTATCATGGAGCTGCCCGAATATAAGACCCCGAGCTTTTGGAAAGCCTTTCTTTCGATGTGTCAGCGCGGATGGGCTTACATAGTAAAGGCGGGAACTATAATTCTTGTTTGTAATTTTGTGATACAGCTTATGCAGTCGTTCAGCTGGAGCTTCCGTCCTGCTGAGAGTGCAGGGGACTCTATACTCGCTTCTATCGCTACTCCTTTTGCGTATCTCTTTGCTCCTATCGTGGGAGTTGTCGCTTGGCAGCTTGCCGCAGCGGCTATTACAGGCTTTATTGCGAAGGAGAACGTTGTTGCTACGCTTGCGGTATGCTTTGTAGGACTTGAAAACTTCATTGATACAGAAGAATTTGCGCTTATGGAGGGCGCGGGAGCTGAGGTTGCGGCGGTATTCGCTATATCTAAGGTAGCGGCTCTGGCATATCTTATGTTCAACCTTTTCACGCCTCCTTGCTTTGCGGCGATTGGAGCTATGAACGCGGAAATGAAGAGCAAAAAGTGGCTCTTTGCGGGAATCGGACTTCAGCTCGCTGTCGGATACAGCCTTGGCTTCCTTGTATTCTTCTTCGGCACACTCTTTACCTCCGGGGACTTCGGTTCTGTATGGATGCCTGTTCTCGGCTGGGCTATCGTTGCTGTGATCGCAGTCGTTATCGTATCGCTTATCATTAAAAAGAATAAGCAGCTCAAGGAAGAATACGCGCTTGGCACATCTGCGAAAAAAATTCCAAGTAAAATCTGATTTATAATAGGTGATAGAAATGACAATGGCGGATATTATTGCCATCGCGGTTATTTTGCTTATAATCGGCGGCGCTGCCGCATATATTATAAAAGCGAAAAAAAGCGGCAAAAAATGCATAGGCTGTCCTGATAGCTGCTCTTGCGCATCAAAGAAGGGCGGCGCCGGCTGCGGCTGTTGCAATACTAAGGATTCTAAATAATATCAATATAAAAATTGATTACTCTCTATAATTAAATTTTGTTCAAGCGGACTGTCATAATAGCGGTGACAGTCCGCGCTTTTTTAACAAAATCTTGTTTACATATAAAAAAATGTGTGATATAATTATATGGTATGAAGATTCTGAAAGGAGGTGCCGTATGGATAAATTTATTCTTAAGAGCGAGTTTGCGCCGACGGGAGATCAGCCTGAGGCGATAGATGCGCTTGTCGCGGGAATAGAGCGCGGAGAAAGAATGCAGACCCTGCTCGGAGTTACAGGCTCGGGAAAGACCTTTACTATGGCTAACGTGATAGCGAGGCTAAACCGTCCAACGCTTGTGCTTGCGCACAACAAGACGCTTGCGGCACAGCTTTGCAGTGAGTTCAGAGAGTTTTTCCCCGACAACGCAGTCGAATATTTTGTTTCATATTACGATTATTATCAGCCCGAGGCGTATATTCCGGGTAAGGATATGTATATAGAGAAGGACGCGATGATAAACGAGGAGATAGATATGCTTCGTCACAGCGCGACCTCGGCTCTTTTTGAGCGCAGAGACGTTATTATCGTGGCGAGTGTGTCCTGCATATATTCGCTCGGTGACCCCGAGGAATACAAGCGCCTTGTTGTCGCTCTCCGTCCGGGTATGTCGATAAGCCGTGACGAGCTTATACATCGTCTTGTGGCTATAAGCTATGACCGAAACGATATGTCTCTTGAGCGTGATAAATTCCGTGTGAGAGGGGATACCGTCGAGCTTATTCCCGCGAATATGAACGACAAGGCGTTCCGTATAGAGTTTTTCGGAGACGAGATAGACCGCATCTCAGAGATAAATATCGTTACGGGCGAGATGGTAAAGTCGCTCTCCTACGCGGGTATATATCCCGCTACTCACTATGCCGTATCCGAGGACAAAAAGGAGAAGGCTCTTCGCGAGATAATGCAGGAGATGGTGGACAGAGTGGAGTTTTTCCGCTCGCAAAACCGACTTATCGAGGCTCAGCGAATTGAGGAAAGGGTGAAGTACGATATCGAGATGCTTCGCGAGGTCGGATTTTGCTCGGGAGTCGAGAACTATTCGAGAGTTCTGGCTGGCAGACCCGCAGGCTCGACTCCGCATACATTGCTTGATTATTTTCCCAAGGATTATATAATGTTTATCGACGAATCTCACGTAAGTATTCCTCAGGTAAGAGGAATGAGCGGAGGCGACTCGGCAAGAAAGAAAAATCTTGTTGAATACGGCTTCAGGCTTCCGTCGGCGTTTGATAACCGTCCGCTTTTCTTTGAGGAGTTTGAATCCAAGATAAATCAAGCTATTTTTGTCAGCGCGACCCCAGGTGACTTTGAGGCTGAGAACTCAACGCAGACGGTCGAGCAGATAATACGCCCCACGGGGCTTGTTGATCCCGTCGTTGAGGTGAGAGCGGTAGAGGGTCAGGTAGATGAAGTCGGAGGCCAAGCGGTCTTAGGAAGACAAGTTAAGGTGACAACTCCTTGGCTCACAGAACGACATGGCTAC
>JAZSBF010000011.1:0-11255 GCA_045602205.1 Eubacteriales bacterium | reverse complement strand
TTGGCTCACAGAACGACATGGCTACGATCCGACTTGCTCCTTCTGTTCGCGCGCAGATCGGTGAGTGCTTCGGCTACGAGCCCGGTACTGACTGCGAGGGCAAGATGGTTGCGGCTCATAAGCGTCTTGGCTTTGACGGCGTTTATGATATGAACCTCACCGCTGACCTTACAATTATGGAAGAAGCTACCGAGTTCCTCGGAAGAGTTAAGAATGGCGGAGCGCTTCCGCTCATCACATCCTGCTCGCCCGGTTGGATCAAGTATTGTGAGCACTACTATCCCGAATTCACAAAGAATCTCTCAACTTGTAAGTCTCCTCAGCAGATGTTTGGTGCTGTTGTTAAGACATACTACGCTGAGAAGATGGGTTGGGATCCTAAGGACATATTCTTTGTATCCGCAATTCCTTGTACAGCTAAGAAGTTCGAGGTTGGCAGACCTAATCAGGCGGCTGCAGGTGTTCCCGACGTTGACGTTGCGGTTACAACACGTGAGCTTGGCAGAATGATAAGCACAGCAGGAATCAACTTCAAGGCCCTTCCCGATGCAGAGTTTGATAATCCTTTTGATATCGGCTCCGGAGCAGGCGCTATCTTCGGTGCAACAGGCGGTGTTATGGAGGCAGCTCTCCGTACAGCAGCAGAGGTTATCGAAGGCAAGCCTCTTGAGAAGCTTGAGTTCAACGAGGTACGTGGCGTAGAGGGCGTTAAGATAGCTTCCTACAAGCTTGGTGACATCAATCTCAACGTTGCTGTTGCTTCGGGAACAAAGAACGCTAAGAAGGTTCTTGACGCAGTTAAGGCAGGCGAGCTTGACGTTCAGTTCATCGAGATCATGGCTTGTCCCGGCGGATGCGTAAACGGAGGCGGACAGCCTATTCAGCCCGCAGACGTAAGAATGGCTATGGATCTTCGCGCAGTTCGCGCAGCAGTTCTTTACAATGACGACGCAAAGTCTGACCTTAGAAAGTCTCATGAGAACTCCGCTGTTAAGAAGCTCTACGATGAATATTTCGGAGAGCCTAACAGCCATAAGGCACACGAGATACTCCACACAACATACGTTAAGCGTGGATTATAATTCGGATAAAAATATAAGGGGCTGCCATATTTGGCAAGACCGAAAAAGTCCGAAAAGAAACAAAAAACAATCCAAAGACTGTCGGAAATGATAGATGAGACAGTAATAGGTTGAATTTCTACGAAATTCTTCATTTTAACGGACTTTTCCTACCGCCGTTTCGGAGGCTCGACGTACATTTGTACGCCTCACGCCTCCGAGAACGACGCTTCTTGCTCAAATCTGCCTATCCCCCTAAGAGAAGAAGAGGGACTGTCTAAAATTTGCATTTTAGACAGTCCCTCTTGCCGTTGAGTAAAATAACAGTGGCGAGAAATTTTCTCGCCACTGTTATTTTTTTATAATGACTTAACAAACGCTTCGATTCTTTCAAGCGCTTGAGTTATGTGCTTTATAGAATATGCGTAAGAGATACGCGCAAAACCTTCTCCGCCTGCTCCAAAAGCGTTACCCGGAACGATAGCGCATTTGTAATCATAGAGAAGCTTTTCGCAGAAATCTTCGCTCGAAAGACCGAAATCGCCTATCTTCGGGAAGATATAGAAAGCTCCCTCGGGCTCAAAAGAGTCGATTCCTATGCTCTTAAGACCGTTAAAGATATAGCGTCTGCGGCGGTTGTATTCATCGGTCATCATCTTGATATCGTCGTCGCCGTTTTTCAGTGCTTCTATAGCGGCAAACTGAGAGGTAGTGGGCGATGACATAATGCCGTACTGATGGATCTTGAGCATCTGCTCTGTGAGAGGTGCTGGTGCGCAGATATAGCCAAGTCTCCAGCCCGTCATAGCGTAAGCCTTTGAAAATCCGCTTGCGATTATCGTGCGCTCCTTCATACCCTCGATAGACGCGATAGAGGTGTGCTCTCTTCCATATGTCATCTCGGCGTATATCTCGTCAGACAAAACTACGATATTTGTGTCTCGCAATACCTCTGCGATATCCTTAAGCTCATCCTCTGTCATAATAGCTCCCGTGGGGTTGTTGGGATAGGGAAGGACAAGCATCTTTGTTCTTGGAGTGATAGCCGCCTTGAGCGCCTCGGGTGTTATCTTGAATTTATCCTCATATCTCGTTTCAAGAATAACGGGAACACCGCCTGATATCCTTGCAAGAGGAGCATAGCAAACAAAGGACGGAGTGGGGATTATTACCTCATCACCGGGCGATAGCACAGCGCGGAGCGCAATATCGATAGCCTCGCTTCCACCAACGGTGACGATTATTTCATTGTCGGGATTATAAGAGACGTTAAAACGACGAGTCATATAGTTGTCTATTTCAACTCTAAGCTCGTAAGTTCCCGCATTTGAGGTGTAGTAGGTCTTGCCCTTCTCAAGACTTTCAATACCTGCCTCGCGTATGTGCCACGGGGTAACGAAATCGGGCTGACCAACCGTAAGACCGACAACGTCGTCCATAGTTTCAAGCAGATCGAAGAAACGTCTTATTCCTGATTTTTCTGTGTTTACCACCACAGGAGACAAAATCTTGCTGTAATCTATCATTAGAAATACCCCCTTTCGTCCTTTTCAGGTGTATCGTAAAGCATACCCTTGTCCTTATACTTGTGAAGAACAAAGTGTGTTGCCGTGGAGTTTACGGCGTCGATAGTCGAGAGCTTCTGAGACACGAAATAAGCCACTTCCTTCATAGTTTTGCCCTCTATGACGACCGAGAGGTCGTAACCGCCCGACATAAGATATACCGACTGAACCTCGGGATAGTTGTAGATTTTTTCAGCGACTCTGTCAAAGCCTCTGTCGCGCTGGGGAGTGATCTTTACCTCTATGATAGCGGTCACAGACTCACGGTCTGTCTTTTCCCAGTCAATAATAGTTTTATATCCGACGATAGTGCCGTTTTTCTCAAGCGACTCTATCTCTTTTTTTATATCGTTCTCGTCTCTGTCAAGCATGATAGCAAGCTGTTTGTCACTGAGTCTTGCATCATCCTCTAAGAGTTTAAGAATATTCTTATCCATAGTATTTCCTTTCTTAAAGATGTTAAGATTTTATTTTTTTCAAGATGCTTTCGTAAGAAAGTCCGTATTTGTCTGCAATATCGCGCGCATAGCTTTTTCCGTCAGGCTTGGCTCGTACTATTTTAAACGAGCGCTTGCCTTCTTCTATTCCCGCTACAAGAGTGTCGATAGCCGAGCCTCCCTCAAGGGATGTGCGCGCGTTTATATTGTCTATCTCGGCGGCAAGCTCGTGAAGGTGGGTAGAGAATAGGCAGCGACAGCCGACTCTGCTAAGTCCCGCGAGGACCTCGGCGGCGATGTAAGACGCCTCAAACGAGCCTGTGGACGAAAGTGACTCGTCAAGAAGAACGAGACTGTGGCTTGTCACACAATCGAATATCTCGCCAAGACGGGCACACTCCTCGCCAAGACGGCCCTTGTCGATAGTATCGTCAGCGCCTGTGGGAAAGTGGGTGAATATCGCGTCGGCAATACTCAGCGTCATCTTGTCAGCAGGGACGAACATACCAAGCTGAGTGAGCGCCTGGGAGATGCCTATTGCACAGGTTATTACCGATTTTCCGCCGCGGTTAGGACCTGTTAGAACGTATATAAGGGCGTTTTCGGTATCAAATACGATATCATTTGAAACTATTTCGTCGTCAACCTTGAGAGCTACACAAGGGTTGTAGAGACCGCTGGCTCGGAAGCAACGCTCCTCTATGGGAGCAATTTCGGGGATACAAAGCGAACATCCGCGCTCACGGAGCTGGCGCATAAATTCCGTGCCCTTGACCAAGAATTCTATTTCGGGCATAAGATTTATAAGAAAATCTGTATTTTCGAGAACGTAGGACTGCACTATTTTTTTCCAAGAGCGCAGAGACTGCTTGTATACCTCGTTTATTGCCGAATTGAAGGCGAGGGAAAGAGCGGTCTTTTGGTTTTCGGACTGCTTCTTTCCAAAGGGAACGAGACTCGCGATACAAGTATATTCGTCCTCCTTGAAATTCAGACGAAGTATTTTCTCTATAACGTCGCCTGAACGGAAGGGTTCGGAGTTTATCGAAAGAACTCCCGCGCTTGAAGGACGGAGCTGAGAATCAAGATTTACTCCAATAGTAACACTCTTTATCTCACGGACTCGATTCGTAAGCTCTGAAAGCTTTGCATTAAGATCCTTATAATAATCGCTCTCGGCAAGCTCGGCAATTCTGTCGGCAAGAGTTATAAAGGATCTGCTGCTCAGGCGCTCTCTTATAGTGCTAAAACCGCCGTGAAGCGTTTCGATACAGGAGATATAAAGTTCTATCTCGGTGATGCTTTCAAGATACGACGAGGTGTCACCCGAGTCGGCTTCGAGACGGCGAAGCTCCATAATGTCGGTAAGTATTGGTATAAGCCTGTTAAGTGTTTTGGAAATTTCGGGACAGTCAAGCATATCCTTGAAAACTTCCATACGGTATTTTATAACCTCGGGGTCTGTTGTAAAATATTCGTCAAGGTCGCTGTTCTTAAGCGAGAACAGCTCAAGCAATCCAAGCTCCTCGAGAACGAACATATTTATGTCGGGAGCATCGTTGCCATTGTAATGATTATGTTGAGTTTCGGGATTTGGAAATATGAGACTGAAATTTGAAAAATCCTGATTCATTTTTAATCACCTTTCGGTCAGTTTGTAAGTATAAAATAAGCGATGACCGCCACCACTTGAGCAACTATGATAAGCGGGATACCGAGCATAAACTTCATATGCTTTGTTTTGTGTCGGATAGCAAACATAGTTAGAAGCATAGCAACAGAGCCTCCGAGGGCAGAGAGCAAAAGAAGAGAGCTCTCTCTTGTGCGATGCTTCGGGCGGTGCTTGGCGGCATATTTGTCATAGCAGCATACTACGACGGATATAATCGATATCGCTATCAGATATATTATTGGAATTAAAAATTTCGGATCTGAAAAATCAATATTTGCAAACATTTTTTCACCTTTCGGGTAGGTTCGCTTTCGGCGAACCTACCGAGACTTGTAAATTGTTATTTTTTGGGATAGCTGTCCTTAAGTCCGACAACTCTGTTAAACGTATTTTCGTGCTTTGTATCCTTACAGAAGTATCCGTTTCGTACAAACTGGAATTTGTCTCCCGCGGCAGCATCTGCAAGCGAGGGCTCTACCTTTGCGTTCTCAATAACAGTAAGAGATTCGGGATTGAGGTAGTCGTTGTAGGTCTTATCCTCGGGGATAGCGTTTACGTTTTCAATCGTGAAAAGCTTATCGTAGAGCATAAGCCTTGCGTCCTTTGCATAAGGAACAGAAAGCCAGTGGATAGTGCCCTTTATCTTTCTTCCGTCGGCGGGATTTCCGTTTCTCGTTTCGAGATCGGCAGTACATCTTATCTCAGCGATGCTTCCGTCCTCGTTCTTAACTATCTCGCCGCACTTGATTATATACGCACCCATAAGACGAACCTCGCCTTCGGGCTTGAGGCGGAAGAATTTTGGAGGCGGAACCTCTGCAAAGTCAGAGCTGTCGATAAATATCTCGCGAGTGAAGGGAAGCGCTCTTGTTCCGGCTTCCGCATCCTGGGGATTGTTTGGAAGGTCAAAATATTCGGTCTTGTCCTCAGGATAGTTTGTGATAACCACCTTTATAGGCCTCTCGATAGCAATTCTTCTCGGAGCTTTTGCGTTAAGCTCCTCGCGTATAGAGTGCTCGAGCATATCGATATCAACAAGGCTGTTTGCCTTGGAAACGCCCGCCGCTCTTACAAAATTGAATATAGACGAGGGTGTATATCCCCTTCTGCGAAGCGCGCAGATAGTGGGAAGACGGGGATCGTCCCAACCGTCGACCATATCGTTTTCAACGAGATAGCGCAAATATCTCTTTGACATTACCGTGTTAGTAACGTTGAGTCTTGCGAACTCTCTCTGCTTGGGCTTAGGATCAAAGCCTATATTATCAATGACCCACTCGTAAAGCGGTCTGTGATTTTCAAATTCAAGAGAGCACAGAGAATAAGTGATACCCTCAAGAGCGTCCTGAATGGGATGAGCATAGTCGTAAAGCGGATAAATACACCACTTGTCGCCTTGGCGGTGGTGTGAGGTGTGAACTATGCGGTAGATAGCGGGGTCGCGCATATTGAGGTTTGAGGATGCCATATCTATCTTAGCTCTGAGCGTTCTCGCACCGTCGGGAAATTCGCCGTTCTTCATACGCTCGAAAAGGTCGAGGTTCTCCTCAACGCTTCTGTTTCGGTAGGGACTGTCCTTTCCGGCTTGCGTAAGAGTTCCTCTGTATTCTCTCATTTCCTCGGCGCTCAGGTCGCAAACGTAGGCTTTGCCGTCCTTTATAAGCTTTACGGCAAACTCATAGCATTTTTCAAAGTAATCAGAGCCATAGAAGATTCCGCCGTCTGGCTCAGCACCGAGCCAGAGAAGGTCGTTGTATATCGATTCTACGTATTCCGTATCCTCTTTAGCGGGATTTGTGTCGTCGTATCTGAGATTGAATTTTCCGCCGTACTTCTTTGCCGTTTCGTAGTTTATGAGTATGGCTTTAGCCGAACCGATATGGAGATATCCGTTGGGCTCGGGCGGAAAACGGGTGTGTATCTTTATATTGGGGTCTTCTCTGAGGTCAGCATCGATGATGTCGTGTATAAAATTGCCTGCAATAATTTCTTCCATAAAATCAAAATTCCTTTTTATATTAAAGATTGTCAACCATTTTGGTTATTCTTTCTATAACCTTGTCCTTGCCGAGTATCTGCATAACGGCATACATATCGGGAGAGTTTATCTTACCCGTTACAGCGAGACGAAGGAACATACTTACGTCGGCTACATTACCCTTGAAGGATTCGGGAGAAGCCTTATAAGCCTTCATATCGGTAGTATAACCGTTTTGCTCCGCGATAGCCTTTATTTTTTCAAACCATACGTTCATGTCGTCGGACGGGTCGTAAGTGCTTACAAAGCCTGTAAGGACCGCCTTAATATCTTCCCTCGGGAATTTTTCGGGATATTCAGCCTCGACCTTGAAATATTCATCGAAGAAAAATCCCATATAAGGCTTTGCGTCACGCCAGGTAGCGAGGTCCTTTCTCGGCTTCTTTCCGCCTCTGCCGATAGAGAATGCGGCTTTTGCCATCTCCTCGTTTTCAGCAAGGGTTTGTCCGAAAGGAGCGTCAAACTCAAGCGCCCAGTTCGTTACCGAACGGGTAACCGTGTCGGCATCCATTTTTGATATGACGTTCTTTGATACGTCCTCAAGCTTCGCAAAGTCGAAAAGACAGCCCGAAACAGACATCTTCTTTATGTTGAAGGGGAAATCGAGATAGGATTTTTCGGGATTCTGCATTCTCCATTCCTCATAATTGGAGTTAAGGAGTGTCATAACGTACTCGCAGACAGCCTCGGGGCAATAACCCATTTCGGTATAATCGTCCATATTAGCACCCATATCTCTCTTTGAGAGCTTCTTTTTGTTTCCGTTCTCGTCAAGTCGCATTATCTGAGCGATGTGCAAGAATTTAGGAAGCTTGAAGCCAAGATATCTGAAAAGCTGAAGGTGCTTCGCAAGGCTGGGAAGCCACTCCTCGCCTCTTATAACGTGCGTAGTTCCCATAAGATGATCGTCTACCGCGTGTGCGAAGTGGTAAGTGGGGATTCCGTCTGACTTGAGGAGAACGAAATCCTCGTCGTTTTCGGGTATTTCCATAGTGCCTTTTACAAGGTCGGTGAATTTTATCTTCTTTTTGCTGTCTCCGTCGGCAAGGATTCTGAGGACGAAGGGGTTGCCTGCGGCAAGATTTTTCTCGACCTCTTCCATCGTTATCTCTCTCGCCTTAAGCATTTGTGCGCGCTTTGCCTCTGCCTCAGCGAGCCAGTCGGTATTCTTTATTTCTTCCTTCTTGTTTACCGAGAGAAGCTCCTCAAGCTCGGATGCTTCTGTAAAGCAGGGATAAGCCTTGCCCTCAGCTACAAGCTGTTTTGCGTAAACGTGATATATCGGACCGCGAAGGCTCTGCTTATAAGGACCGTAAATGCCCTTATCTGCCACTTTTCCGTTCTCGTCGAGAATAGCGCCCTCGTCAAAGTTGACGTTGTATGTCGCAAGAGTTTTGATAAGTCCCTCTGCCGCACCCTCGACCTCACGGCGAGCATCGGTATCCTCTATTCTAAGAAAGAGCACTCCGCCGCTCTGGTGAGCAAGTCTTTCGGCTACTGTTGAGGGGAAAAGTCCGCCAAAATGAACGAATCCTGTGGGACTCGGAGCAAATCTCGTTACCTTAGCTCCCTCGGGAAGCTGTCTTGCGGGGTATAGTTGCTCCATATCCGCAGGGGTCTTATCAACATCGGGGAAAAGAAGGTCTGCAAGCTTTTTAAAATCCATAACTTATATATATCCTTTCGTTAGTCAAATGAAATAAACCGTGTTATCAAGAGCGTTTCCAAGGAGGGCAGAAGGTCCGTGTCCTGGGTATATCCTTAGATTGCGGTCGTAATTTGAAAGTGAGGATAGAGACTCGCGGAGCGAATTCTCGTTTCCACCCCAAAGGTCCGAGCGACCAATATTGTCGGCAAACAGAGTGTCACCCGTAACCATAAAGTCAGGGCATAGGAAGCAACAAGAGCCCTTGGAGTGCCCCGGAGTGAGAATTACCTTTATAACCTCATCGCCAAGAGCTATCTCGTATCCGTCCGAGAACAAAGTGTCTGCGGGGGCAAATATCTTGTCTTTTCCAAAGAAGGTGAAAAAGGCGTTCTTTCTTGAGTCTGTCAGCATCTCGGCGTCATCCTTGTGTATCATCACCTGAGCGGTTGTCGCGCGTTTCAGTGTGTCTATCGACATTATATGGTCGAAATGACCGTGCGTGAGGATTATTGCTTCTATCCTTGCGCCCTCGTCCGAAACGGCGTTTGTTATAGCCTCTACCGATACAGATGGGTCGACTATTATTGCGTGCTCACCGGATATGAGAGCATAGGTATTTGCCGCAAAGGATTCGGGACATATAGAAAGAATGTTCAAAACATCACCGCCAAAATTCAAATTTACATTATATTATATCACAATAGCGCAAAAAAGTCTATACTTTTAAATAAATTTGTCCTTGTTTACTTGAAAAAAAGCTACTTATCTGTTATAATTTTGATATAAATATCCTAAGGAGACCGCCTATGACGAGCAATAAGTGCGTTATATCGAATATTCCCACAAAAGAGGTGTTTGCCACTCCCGTGCTTGAAAACGAGATATTGACAAATCCGACACAGCTTTTGCTGGATGCTGAAAAGAGGCGTTTTCTTGCGCTTTGCACTGACATAAGTGACTGCACCTCGGATTATGAGATGTTTGAGGCGTTTGTTGAAAATCTATGGAAGATGCGAGGAAGCGGAGTATATCAGCTTTTTTGTGAGGAGCTTGAGCTGTTTTTCGGTTATAGAGAGGATGTTTTGTCAGCCGACCCGAAAGAACTTTGGACAAGCTTTTGCGAGCTTATGAGTAAGACGGTGTTTGATATCGATACGCTCAAAAAAATATCCGCTCAAAAAACTCTGTCGCATAAGCTTCCGATAGTTTATGGCGGTGTCAGCTACGAGGAGCTTATAGCAAAAAATCTTGACGCGATAAATGAGTTCGAGGGGGACTTCGTCGTTATTGGTCTTTCGGGATATAACTTTGTAAGGACCGACAGATATCACGCTGAAAAGGCTTATATCAGCTATATCGGCGGAGATAAAAAAAGCGTGGATGCCGTATTCTCGGGACTTCTTTATCCGATGTGTGAGATGATAAAAAAACAGGGCAAAAAGCTGTACGTGTATATAGGGGATAAATTTGCCTCGGCAAAGCTTATGATAGAATATTTTTCTTCAAGGGGGATACTTCCCGAAACAAGAATTTTCACATCGTGTGAAAACTTGGAGCGCGTGGCGGCAGAGCTTTGCGGAGTATACGGAAAGGATATAACGAGAGTTCGGTGCGGACTTGTTTACGCTCAGGGCGACACCGTTGAAAAAATATCCGAGAACATAAAGAGAGTGGCGGCTGTATATCCGATAGGCGAGCTTTTCTTAGGTGGCTCGATTGGTGAAAGTCCCGCATTCGCGGCAAAACTCAGAATGCTTGAGATGGCGCTGAATATTGCTGTAAATGAAATATAAAATACGGCGTGTGCAAAATGCACACGCCATATCTTTATAGAAAGAAAAGAGAACCAACATCATATAGAGGTTCGTCAGAGAGAGAGAGAGCATTTTTTTGATGCTTTTCGCAGAAATCGGATATGAGTTTTCCGTCGGGATGGAGCAATATATTTCCCGAAAAATAAATATTTTCGAGATCCGAGCCCGAGCATCCGCCTATAAATCCCGTGTCGTATCCGTCAAGCCGTATGCTTTTTTGCGATATAAGCAGCACGTCTATCCCGTCCTCACGCATTGCTTTAGAGATGGAGGGGTCAGCGGTTATCGCGGCGTCCTCGCCAACGGGGCAGACCGAGCATTTTGCATAGCCTTGATTTACGTTCTTAAGCGAATATCCCTCTTTTTTTGCGAGTTCCAAAATAAAAGCCGAAACAGAATCAAGCCTTGCGTAGATATTTTTGCCCAAGGATAGAGCGTTAAAAAGAATGTCGCGCGGGTAAATGCTTGATATGGGTTCGTCACTTACGAGCAGATCATATCCGAGCGCGGCTATCTCGCCAATCTCTTTGTGTGCTATCGGCAGATAATCTTTATGACATATAACGTTTTTGCCGAATATGAACATCAGCATATCGGGATGGGCAGAAACAGGCTCTTGAAGGGCGGGGAACGGCGGAAGCGGTATGAGCTCGTAGCCAAGGGCAGAAAGTCCCTCTGCTAAGCTTTTATTAATTCTTGAATCAACAACGACCTTTTTCATTACAGCACCTCTGAGATAAAAAGCTGAAAGCGGACGAAAAAAACGTCCGCTTTCACTGCTTTATGCTTTTAAGATTTAACCGATTAAGCACGTGTAACTTTGCCTGAACGAAGGCAACGAGAACATACGGCAACGGTCTTTGTTGAACCGTCAACAACTGCTCTTACCTTACGAATGTTAGGCTTCCAAGTTCTGTTTGTTTTACGGTGCGAGTGTGAAACAGCCTGACCGAACACAACGCCCTTTCCGCAAATACTGCATTTTGCCATATTGACACCTCCTCAATGCACAAGCCGTGC
>JAZSBF010000010.1:0-33408 GCA_045602205.1 Eubacteriales bacterium | reverse complement strand
GGCTCAGCGTGTGAAATGCCCCAAGGGGGCTAGTGCAAGCCACCAGAGCGGCTGGCGGTTATGATTCTTTGGTTGCTTTTCTGAAAATACAGAAAGTGACAAAAATCCTAACATAAAACCGTTTCTATTTGGTTACTTTCTGAAAATGTAGAAAACCTTCTCTGGGGGGGTGGGTGGCGGCTTGAGGGGGGACGATTTGTCTTGTCTGTGGACGGGGGGTTGCTGCTTCACGTAAGATATTTATCGTCCTTTTGTTCACTAACTGTATTTAAAAAACATAAATGTAAAAAACAGGAATAAAAGTAATAAAAATCAATAAAAACAAGAAATTTGCCAATATTAAGGTGAAAAATTCAAAAAACAAAGAAAAAATTCTTTGAGGCAAGGTGTAGAAAATTGACGCGCAAAATTGTGCAATATTTACAACTCGTTTGGAGCTTTTTGGAAAGGAGAAAAGGCACAAAAAATCGCTAATGTAAATTTTGCTTACCTTTCGGGTCTGTTGCAAAAAGAGAGAAAGATAATCTTTATCGAATTGCACAAAAAATATGCACAAATGGATAAATACGAAAGCAAAAGAGTAAATAAAATTTACATTTAAAAAGGCTCAGAAAAACCGAATGGTAAAAATGACAGTGGGAGGTCTGAGTGAGGGCGACAAAGAGGGCTTCTGAGGGCGGTTTTGAGGGGGGCTGCGTTCTTATTAATGTAAGGAAACTGCTTGACAATTTTGGGATGGTGTGGTAAGATAAGAGTACGATTTTAAGGCAAATCGAAAAAAAGCAGGGCGGGTTTTGCCCTTTTTTGAGGTTTTGCCCGTTGACGATGCAAATAAGCACCGATAGTTCTGTCCGATGTTGCTTTCTTAAGGCGGCGCGCCGTATGCCGACGGTCTGCCCCCGAGGGACACAGATGAGAACCGATTGCGGCATCGGAGGGCAGGCGTGAAAACGTTGTGCCCGATCAAATTCAGTAGGAGGAATTTCTAATGAGAAAAACGAAAATTCAAAGAGTAACGGCGTTTGTGCTCGCGTTTGTTTTTCTGCTTGGCGGTACGTTTGGCGCAAGCGCGGCTATGGCCACGGGTGAGTCTACTACCACCGATTCTTTGAGTAACATTAAGGAGCTTCTTAACTCGATTCCTTACAATGTTTACCTTGCGGAAAACGCGGACGTGCCGCGCGCACAAAGCCCGATCGTTATCGACGCTGCGGAGAACTTCACGTTCGCTATGGCTGACGGTACGGTCTACAATCAGGACAACGCTCCTGTCACGGATAACGTTGCTCACCCGGCGGAGTACGATGGAGTTACAGGACTCTATCTCCCCGGCAACGGAACTGTGTCATGGACGATTGACGAGATAAAGACGGCTGCTAAATACAGCATTTCTATCGAATATTATCCCGTCAAGAATAAGTCGACGTCCATCGAAAGAGTATTTATGATAAACGGCGCTGTCCCGTTTGCGGAAGCGCGTTTCTTGACCATTTCAAAGATCTGGTCGAACGTTTATTCTGACGGCGCGTTCCTTGTTCCCGAAGGTGAGAGCGCGGATTCTTATATTTCCAAGGCAAAGGAAATAGGAATTGAAGCTCGCTCCGAGCAGAGAAGTGACGGAATGTACATAGTCTACAAGATGCCTGAGTATTGGACAAAGGATATATCAGCGCTCGTTGATGAGCAGACGGTAAGATTCTTTACAGTAGACATTGACAAGAACGAGCTTCGTTCAAGTCTTGCTCAGACACCTGAATGGACCACTTATGAATTCAGAGACGCTAACGGTTTCTATCAGGAGAGCTTTGAGTTTGTTGTAGCTCCCGATGAGAATGGCGTTGCGACCCTCTCGCTTGAGGCTGTTAACGAGCCTATCGCTATCAAGAGTATCACTCTTAAGCCCCACGAGAGCGCAATGAACTATGAGGAATATCTTAAGCAGTATGCGAACGCTCCTGCGGGCACTGACAAGATAAAGATCGAGTCCGAGTACTTCTCAAGCGCTTCCTCACAGACTATATATCCTATTGAGGATAAGAGTAGTGCTATCAATTCTCCCAGCGCTGCTGACAGAGCTGTGCTCAACACGGTCGGCGGAGAAAAGTGGCAGGGCGCGGGACAGTGGATCACTTATCAGTTCTCTGTTGGGTCAAGCGGTCTCTACGAGATAGCTACACGCTTCCGCCAGAACGTGCTTGACGGTATGTACGTATCCCGAAGCCTTTCGATATACAGTGATTCTACTGTAAGCGAGGGCGAAGACGGATACTATAATGGAATTCCTTTTGCTGAAGCGGCAAATCTTCAGTTCGGATTTTCTGATGATTGGCAGTCAAATTCCCTTAACAACGGTGCTAACGACGGCTTTAAGTTCTACTTTAAGGAAGGTGTTGTTTACACCCTCAGGTTTGACGTAACGCTCGGAAGCATGGGCGATATAGTCAATACCGTTCAGGAATCGCTTGACTCGATCAATACAGACTACCTTAATATTATAAAGCTCACAGGTTCGTCCCCTGACGATAACCGTGACTACGGCTTCAACCGCGTGCTTCCTGACACGATGATAGACCTTATCAGACAGTCTCGCACGCTTACCCAGGTTGCAGAGAAGCTTGCGGAGATCGCAGGTAACAAGTCCTCGATGACCGCAACTCTTGAAAAGATCGCACGTCTTCTCCACACAATGGGAACAGACGAGAAACAGGTCGCAAAGAACCTTGACCAGCTCAAGACTAACATCGGTTCGCTCGGTACTTGGCTCGGAGATGCAAAAACTCAGCCTCTTATGCTTGACTACATAGTAGTTCAGCCCGAGAGCGAGGAGCTCCCCGTAGCAAAGGCAGGCTTCTGGAAGGGAATCGGCTTTGAGCTTAAGAAGTTCTGGAAGAGCTTCTTCAGAAACTACGACCGTATGGGCTCTCTTGCGGAAATAGAAGAGGGTTCGGCTACTGAGGTATGGCTTGCAACCGGACGTGACCAGTCTCAGGTCCTCCGCAGCCTTATCAACAATGACTTCACCCCCAACACAGGTATCGCGGTCGACCTCAAGCTCGTTGCTGCAGGAACACTTCTTCCTTCAATACTTTCGCGCAGAGGTCCTGACGTTTATATCGGTCTTGACCAGGGTACGATAATCAACTACGCTATCAGAGGCGCGCTCCTTCCTGTCGACGATCAGGAAGATTTCGATGAGGCTATAAAGGAATTCAACGAGCCTGCGATGATAGTTCTTGGAATTGAAAACTCGGACGGAGAGTTCCACTACTATGGACTTCCCGAGACTCAGGGCTTCAATATGATGTTCATTCGTAAGGACGTTCTTGCAAACCTTGAGATAGAGATACCTCGTACATGGGACGACGTTCTTGAGGCAATTCCTGTGCTTCAGGCTAATAATATGATGATAGGAATGCATACCGACTATAAGATATTCCTCTACCAGATGGGCGGAGAGCTTTATGCTGACGACGGTATGAGAATCAACCTCGACTCCAACGTGGGTCTTGAGGCGTTCGACACGATGTGCAGTATGTTTACAATGTACTCGTTCCCCTATCAGTATGACTTTGCAAACCGTTTCAGAACAGGTGAGATGCCTATCGGATTTGCAAGCTACACGGCAACATACAACCAGCTCAAGGTATTTGCAACCGAGATCGAAGGTCTCTGGGGCTTCTATCCGATGCCCGGTTACGCAGATGAAAACGGCAATATAAACAACGTATCGGTTTCCACGGTTACCGCAATATCCTTGATCACAGGATGTGAGGATAAGGATGCGGGCTGGGAATTTATGAAGTGGCATTCGGGCGCTAAGTGTCAGGTTGACTACTCCAACGAAATGGTTGCTATCATGGGTCCCTCCGCTAAGCACTCCACCGCAAACCTCAGCGCTCTTGAGAGTATGCCTTGGACATCGGAGGAATACAAGCAGCTTTCTCTCCAGTTTAACAAGCTTGCGTCTATTCCTAACTATCCCGGAAGCTATATTATCGACCGTTACACCAACTTCGCGTTCCTCGCTGCATTCAACGAGAACGCAGACCCTGTAACTGAGCTTCAGAGCTACATTACCACAATAAATAAAGAGATCACTCGTAAGCGTCAGGAATTTGAGCTTGAAACGCTTGATTATATTGGACAGACGCTCGCAGAGAAGAGAATGCTTGAGGCTATCGCCGTACTTGATGAGATCAAGGCGTCGACCTCTTACAGCGCATCTTACGACGCTGCATACAACAGAGCGATAAATGCTATGGAAAATGGCGACACAGAGGACTTTGGAGCTCTCAGAGCTGCTGCTAATGAGCTTGAGGCTACAAACGCAACGCTCTTTGCAAAGGCTGTTGAGAAGATGAGAAATGCAGCAAATTCGCTTGAAATTTATGAAGCGTATAAATAATTAAAGGAGGAAAAAGCAAATGTCAGAGAAAACAGCAAAGAAGAAAGCTGTTGCGCGTAACGAGATGTCAAAGATGCAGTGGACGCTGAAAGAAATGAAGCGTAACTGGGTCGCATATCTTATGGTTGCGCCTTACATGCTTATTTTCGCGTGCTTTACACTTATACCGGTTCTTTTGTCGGTGTTTATGAGCTTCACAGACTTTAATATGCTTGAACCTCCGAACATCGTTTGGCTCGACAACTATATAAGACTTTTCCTCGATGACGATATATTCCTCATCGCAGCGAAGAACACACTTATATTCGCGGCAATCGTAGGACCTGTATCCTATATCATGTCGTTTATGGTAGCTTGGTTTATCAACGAGCTTCCTCCTAAGATAAGAGCGGTGGTAACACTTATATTCTACGCGCCCTCTATCTCGGGTCAGGTTTATCTCATTTGGGCAACGCTCTTCTCGAGTGACGCATACGGATGGGCGAACGCTTGGCTTATGAAGCTTCAGATAATCAACGAAGAGATCAACTGGTTCAAGGATGCGGATTACGTTATGCCTTTGTGTATAATCGTTGCGCTTTGGACGTCTCTGGGAACTTCGTTCCTTTCCTTCATCGCAGGTCTTCAGGGTGTTGACAGAGCACTCTTTGAGGCAGGCGCGGTTGACGGAATTAAAAACAGATGGCAGGAGCTCTGGTATATCGTACTTCCGAGTATGAAGCCTCAGCTTATGTTCGGTGCTATTATGGCGATCACATCGTCCTTCGGTTTCGGCGCGATAGTTACCGCGCTCTGCGGATTCCCGTCGGTCGACTATGCGGCGCATACGATAATGCACCATCTTGACGACTATGGCGGACAGCGATTCGAGATAGGATATTCGTCAACGATAGCGGTCATATTGTTCCTTGTAATGATAGGAGCTAATATGCTCGTCAAAAAAATGATTTCGAAGGTGGGCAGCTAATATGGCAAAATTAAGAACAAGAAAACATAAAGTTGTCCTTGCCCGCTCCGCAGGCGGTGACGCAGGAATCACAGTAATACTCGTAATACTCGGAATATTTATGTTCCTTCCTATGTACTACGTTGTAATCCAGTCCTTCAAGCCTCTTGATGAGCTCTGGATGTTCCCCCCGAGATTCATAGTAATGAATCCCACGCTTAAGAATTACAGCGATTTGTTCTCGCTTATGGATACTTCGATAGTTCCGTTTACGAGATACATATTCAATACCGTGTTCACTTCGGTAACAGGTACGGTAGGAAACCTCTTCTTCTCGTCTCTCGCGGCTTATGCGATGGCAAAGATCGCATTCCCCGGAGGCAAGGGAATGTTCAAGCTTGTAAGAACCTCGCTTATGTTCCACTCCACAGTTACAGCGGTAACAAGCTTCCTTCTTATGAGCGCATTCAAGCTTATCGATACCTATTGGGCAATAATCATTCCCGCTTGGGCAACCTCGCTCGGACTTTACCTTATGAAGCAGTTTATGGATACTCACGTTAACGACTCTGTACTTGAAAGCGCGAGACTTGACGGAGCAAATGAGCTTAAGACCTTCTGGGTAATCGCGATGCCTATGGTTAAGCCCGCGTGGCTCACACTTATTATCTACTCTTTCCAGGATCTCTGGAACAGAGGAGCGTCCGCTTACATTCACTCTGAGGAACTCAAGTCCTTCAACTACGCTATCCAGCAGATCACTGCCGGCGGTATCAAGCGTGCGGGTGCGAGTGCGGCGGCAACAGTTATTATGATGATGGTACCGATCTCGGTATTTATAATCACACAGTCGAACATCATCGAGACGATGGGTTCGAGTGGTATGAAAGACTAAAAACAGGAGGAGACAATGAAAAAGATTACATCTATTATATGTGTGATGTTTGCGCTTCTTATGGTATTTGCTCTTCCTGCCGGCGCTGCAACACCATATCAGACCTATACCTATTCGGTGGGCGGAACAGCACTCTATTCTCCCGATGCTTATGCACCTGCTAAGCGTGTAGACTCGACCTATATGGGACTGGATGTCGCAATAACAGATCCTGCGGATCTTGAGACAGACGACGAGCAGAACGTTTATATAGCAGATACAGGTAACAACAGAATAGTTGTTCTTGACCGTTATTATAAAGTTAAGTTCATTATCAAAGACTTTATCAACGAACATGGTGTGCCTGACAACCTTACAACACCTAA
Organism: Eubacteriales bacterium; assembly: GCA_045602205.1. Taxonomy (GTDB): domain Bacteria; phylum Bacillota; class Clostridia; order Oscillospirales; family CAG-272; genus HGM12713. The sequence continues at coordinate 26,797 of JAZSBF010000010.1, read as the reverse complement.
GGGTGTGTTTATAACGAGCGATAAGACGGTAAACGGAGAGAATGTGCCCGGACGAATATTCGTCTGTGATACAGGCGCAAACAGAATAGTTACCTTTGACCGTGACGGTAAATTCCTTTCTATCATTCCTGAGCCTGAGTCGGAGCTTCTCGGTCAAGATGCTGTTTACAGCCCTGTTGCTGTGGCAGTTGACCAGTACGACAGAATGTACGTGGTATCCGACGCATCCTCTGAAGGTGTGTTCGTTATGACAGATGAGGGCGAGTTCACAGGATTTATCGGCGCACAGAAGGCTGCGGTATCTCTCATGGAGGTTATCTGGAGAAGATTCCAGACCGAAGAGCAGAGAAAGAACAAGGAAAAGATAGTAGGTAGAGCATTTAACAATATTACTATCAACTCGGACGGATTCGTTTACGTCACGATAGACTTGACTCCCGACGAGGAGGTCGCAGCGAGCGCACAGAGCGCAGTCTCTTCAAAATCAAAGAGCGGTGACTTCGCTCCCGTAAAGATGCTCAACGCCGCAGGCGATGAGATAATGAGACGTAACGGCTTCTATCCGCCTTCAGGTGAGGTAGATTTCACTACCGGATCTGTTACAGACACGATAAGAGGTATATCGAAGGTAGTTGACGTTGCTGTCGGTCCTGAGTCAACTTGGACGATAGCAGACAACAAGCGAAGCAAAGTATTTACATACGACTATGACGGAAACCTCCTTTTCGCCTTCGGTGACAAAGGAACACAGCTTGGAAATATCGACGTTCTTGGCGCGGTGACCTATCAGGGCGATAAGATGCTTCTTCTTGATACCAATTCCTTCACGGTGTATGATAGAACAGACTATGGAAATATACTTATAAAAGCGCTTGAAAATCAAAACGACCGTCAGTACGACAAGGCGATAGACGACTGGACAGAGATACTTAAGAGAAACTCTAACTTCGATACCGCATACGTCGGAATCGGTAACGCGCTTTACAGAGTCGGTGACTACGATGGAGCTATGGAGCACTATAAATCCGCATATGACACCGCAAACTATTCCAACGCATTCAAAGAAATAAGAAAAGAATGGATATCCAAGTATATCATTCTTATCCCCATTATAGTTATCGTCCTCGTTCTTGCTTGGTCGAAGTTTATGAAGTTCGCAGCCAAGGTAAATAAGGCGACAGCTACATCGGGAGAAAAGAGGACCTACGTTCAGGAATTGCTTTACGTATTCCACGTAATGTTCCACCCATTCGATGGCTTCTGGGATCTTAAGCACGAGAAACGCGGCTCACTGAGAGCGGGCGTTACGATCCTCGGCGTAACTATCATAGGCTTCTACTATCAGGCGATAGGTAAGGGCTATATAGCAAATCCCATGACGTCGTTCTACACGATCTTCGCAGCTATACTCAGCGTAGTCGTACCGCTTATGCTCTGGATCATATCAAACTGGTGCTTGACGACGTTGTTTGAGGGCGAAGGAAGCTTCAAGGATATCTTCGTGGCTACAACGTACGCGCTCATACCGTTGCCGCTCCTTATGATACCTGCAACGGTAGCAACAAACTTCGTTTTGGAGGAGGAGCTTGGAATCGTAAACCTTTTGGTTACATTCGGCTTCATCTGGGCGGGATTGCTTATATTCTGCGGAACGATGGTAACACACGATTTCTCACTTGGAAAGAACTTTATCACAGTACTCGCAACCATTCTTGGAATGGTAGTAATTATGTTCGTGGCAATACTCTTCTCGACGCTTCTTACGAAGCTTGTAGGCTTTGTAACTAATATTGTCACAGAACTTCAATATCGAGCATAGGACAGACAGGAGGAAGAAAAATGAAAATGAACAGAATAATTTCAACTCTTTTAGCTGTAGTTATGCTTATGAGTGCATTTGTAATGACTGTCGGAGCTACGAATACTGCCGAAGAAACGACAAAGTATACCTACAATACATCAAATGCAAAGCCTTCTATGGATTACTATAAAGGAACTACCTACATAGAGCCTGAAAAAGAAGGCGATATCCCCCCTCCCGGAGAGAATGTAGACTCGCCCGAGGAGAAGCTTGCGACAATGGATCTCAGGCTTGAGAAGGATGGCTATCAGCTTTACGTTGACGCGTATAGCGGAGAGATAGCTATTAAAGAAATCGCTACCGGCGATATCATGTTCTCAAACCCCTATGACGTAGGTGCGGCTAAGACAAGCAACGGAGAGGCGATAAGTAAAGCCGTAAAAGAGCAGCTGCTTTCGCAGTTGGTAGTAAAGTTTACAAACATCAGCACAGGCTCGGCTACGGAATACCACAGCTTTTCTGAGGCTATTCAGGGTGAGAACGACAAGAACTCATATTATCCTCAGAGCCAGATAAACGTAAAGAACATTAAAAACGGTATCAGAGTAGAGTACTCTATCGGACGAGAAGAATCAAGATTGCTTCTGCCGCGTCAGATAGAAAAGTCTGCATTTGAGACACGTGTTCTTGCGGTTATTGCGGAATCACTCGCAGAAGAAGGTGGAGTAAATAACTTCAACTACAAAAAAATTCGCGGAAGTTACATTCTCTTTGACCCCACTGCAGTGACGAACGAAGAGGCGCTTTCAAGAATGCAAAGACAGTATCCGATAACCAAGAAGATGGCTATCTATGTCTTTGACAAAAATATAAGTACAAGAGATACAAACCTTTGCGAAAGTATAATCAAGACCTACTGTCAGAGTTATACATACGAGGATCTCGACGAGCACCATATGCAGACAGAGTATGAGAGTGAAGACACCAATCCTCCGCTTTTCAGAATGGCGCTTGAGTATACGCTTGATGAATACGGACTCAGCGTAAGACTTCCTGCAAACGGTATCCGTTTCAACGAGGCTCTTTACCGCCTTGACAGCATCGATATTCTCCCCTATATGGGAGCAGGCAAAAATCCCAACTCGGGAGAAACCTTCTTCCCTGACGGATCGGGAACTATCTTCGATTTCGAGGAGGTCGCAGCTTCAGGACAGTCGCTGAACATTAAGGGTAAGGTATACGGACCTGACTTTGCATACCATACCATTACAGAACAAAAGCAAAGAGAGACTATCAGATATCCTGTATTCGGTATTACCGAGACTATTTCTTATAGTGAGGTTATCGATGAAATCCCGGTAAAGACAGAGAGGGATCGCGGATATATCGCCATCGTTGAAGAAGGAGAAACAATGATGGATATCCAGGCGTACCACGCCGTGAAAAACCATCCTTACAATACTGTAAGAATGTCGGTTTATCCGAGACCTCAAGACAGTTATAACATTTCGGACTCTATTTCGGTAGGCTCTAATGAGAAGTGGACGGTCGTTTCTTCGAGAAAATTCACTGGAAGCTATCGAGTAAGATATATCATGCTTACCGACGATAAGGTTGCGGCATCAAATAATATAACCGATTATTACACCTGCAATTACGTTGGAATGGCTAAGGCATACAGAGATTATCTTGAGAAAGAAAAGGTACTCACAAGACTTACCGAGAATGACGTAAAGGAAGATATTCCGCTTTACATCAATACCTTTGGTAGCGTGCCTACGACGAAGAAGATACTTTCAGTTCCCGTAAAAACAATGGAAGCGCTTACAACGTTTGAGGATATTCAGACGATGTACAACGATTTCGCAGAAAAGGATATAACGAATATCAACTTCATTCTGAGCGGATATACCAAGGGAGGCCTTGAAAAAGGAGAGTATCCCAACAAGGTGAGATGGGAAAAGTCTGTCGGCGGAAAGAGCGGATTCGAAGAGCTTATGAGCTTTGCGAACGAGAAAGGCGTGGGAATATTCCCCGATTTCGAGTTTGCGTTCCTTAACGCTAACACCCTTTTCGACGGTGTTACACTCAAGAAGCACGCTGTTAAAACTATCGATGACAGATATAGCAGTAAGCGAGTATACAGCTCTACAAGACAGTCTTACATGAGCTATTTCGAGCTTGCTATCTCTCCCTCGGTATTCAAGAACTTCTACGAGGACTTCACAGAGGACTACCTTGAGTATTCTCCCAACGGAATTTCGGTTTCGTCTCTTGGAGAATATCTCGTATCCGACTTTGATGAGGATGATCCTTACAACCGTGATGACTCCAAGAACTTCGTGATCGACGCTTTCGCTCATTTCGATGAGAACTACAAGAGCGTAATGACCTCCGGCGGTAACGCATACAGCTGGAAATACGTAGATCATATCACCGATGTTGCATTTGACTCCAGCCGATATTCTCAGGCAACGGCGTCGATTCCTTTCCTTGGAATGGTACTCCACGGCTATGTTCAGATAGCAGGAACACCTATCAACATGGAAGCTAATATCGATTACGCAATGCTTAAAGCAATAGAGAACGGAGCAGCGCTCAACTTCACACTTTCTTATAAGAACACAAGTCTTCTTAAGGAAGATGAGAGTTACAGCAAGAATTACTCGATAAGATATGACATTTGGTTTGATGATGTTGTTGAAATGTACAACGAGCTTAATTCGGCTCTTAAGGACGTTCAGACCAGCGTTATAGTTGACCATGAGTTTAAACCGGGTCTTCGTGTTCCCGATAACGACGAGCTTCTCGCAGATGCAAACGCAGAGCTCGAGGCTCGCATTGAATTCGCAGAGACGTTTGCTGCTATTGAAAGCGATGAGGAAAGAGCAAAGCTTCTTGAAGCGAGAAAGTTGGTTTATGAGGCGAGTGCGAAGATAGCAGAGATTGTTACTGATGATGAAAACGATAAGAATGATCTCATTGACCATTATAATAATTTTCCTGCAATCCTAATTGATGCCCAGTCCGCGCTTCGAAGATACAATAGTGCGGCTGCCGCTCTGAAGAAAACAAGGCTTAAAGCTCTTGAGAGAGCTGTTAAAAACAATCTTTATGTTGGAGCAGACTATGTTCTTGCCTCTGCAACTGAGGCAATAAATTATTACAACGCTGCTTGTGAAGCTTTGGAGTATTTCAAGGATAATGCCGGTTCGGAGCTTGATGGCTTGAAGGCTGAGTTGACTCAGATCGTTGCGGATATGGAGGCAGATTACAACAGGGTACTTGCTTGGAAAAACGACGTCGAGACGCAAGTAACCGCGTTCTACAACTCTGTCAAGGACATCGATGGTATTAATGTTAAACCGTACGAGTACATTCACATTGAACAACCCGGCGCAGGTAATAACGGCAGCGGTTCTGGCAACACGAGTGGACAGAGCGATGCTTCCACCAAGTACGAGTCTGACAAGAACAAGATAGCAGTCGTTACTTACAGCAACGGAACAATATTCGTTCTCAACTTTAACAACTATGCCGTATCCACGGAAGTTAACGGTGAAACATACACCATTGCCGCATACGGATACGTTATACTCAAAAACTGAAAGGGAGGTAAATAAAAATGACAAAAGATGTTAAAGTAAAAGCACCTAAAAGAAGAAAATCAGCCTCCCTTGACAAGCGCAAGGCGCGCGGCGGATGGATATTCGTTCTTCCGTTTGTAATCGGTTTTGTGCTGATCTATCTCCCGATAGTTATAGACTCTATAAAATTTAGTTTCCATGAGATCAAGCCTATCGGCGGAGCAGCGGGATATGAGCTTGTCCCTGTTGGCTGGCAAAACTATCGAACCGCATTGCTTGATACTACCGAGTTTATAGAGACTTTGGGTACAGGTCTTAAGAATCTGGTATTTGATATCCCGATGATCCTTATATTCTCGCTCTTTATGGCAGTTCTTCTCAACCAGAAGATGGCAGGACGCGCGGCGTTCCGAGCAATCCTCTTCCTGCCTGTTATCGTAACCACAGGTATTATTGAGACATGGCAGCAGCAGAACTTGTTGAGCGACTACATGGGAGACTCCGCGGGTATCGATGACGGTTCGGGAGGAAGCACAGCTTCAGAGATCGTATCAACGATCGATATCGAGAGAATGTTCTCGGGAATGGCAATAGGTGAGGGCCTTTTAACTTACGTTGCTGAGGCTATCAACAATATTTACGATATCGTAAACCGTTCAGGTGTTCAGATACTCATATTCCTTGCAGGATTGCAGTCTATATCCCCCGCAATTTACGAGTCGGTTCAGATCGACGGTGCTACCGCATGGGAGACCTTCTGGAAGATAACCTTCCCGATGATAAGCCCGATGATCCTTGTAAATGCCGTATATACGGTTATAGACTCGTTCACGACCAACTCCAACCAGGTAATGACGTATATAGCTAGCATTTATTACAAGTCCAACGGAGAGGTTTTGAGTTCGGCGATGGCGTGGATATACTTCCTGATCGTTATACTTATCCTGGCTGCAGTTGCCGGAATTTTCTCGGCATTTGTATTCTACCAGAGACGTGATTGAGGAGGTTAACAATGAACGCACAGAATATTGATAACAAGCCTAAGCTTAAAAAAGAAACAAAAAATAAGATAAGAGTTGAGTTTGAGAGAACTCCTCTTAAAGAGAGACTTAAGGCTAAATTCCTCTCACTGTTTTTCCTGAAGAAAGTAGTTTGGTATATATTCAGACTTGTTCTTCTCGTCGGTGTATCATACATCGTACTTTTCCCCTTCTTCTCGCAGATAGCGAGCTCGTTCATGTCAACTGAAGACTTCGTTGACATTACGGTAAGACTTATACCGAAGAATTTCACACTTGAGATCTATTCGGCTATATGGGAAGATTTGAATTACTTTGAGGCATTTACGAATACCTTTATACTTTCTGCGATCACGGCGCTCTTGCAGACATTTATATGCTGCTTCATAGCGTACGGACTTGCGAAGTTTAAATTCAAGGGTAACAAATTCGTATTCCTTGCAGTTATTTTCTCGCTTGTAATTCCTCACGAGACACTCAGACTTTCGCTCAGAATGGCGTTCCGTTATTTTGATATATTCGGAATATTCAAGCTTCTCGGCGGCGGCGGAATAACTCTCTTTGGAAATACTTATCTCACATCGGTAGATATATTCCCCGAGGCATGGAAAAAGTTCACGGAGGGCGGACTTACGCTTACCAATACTTATTGGCCTTTGATAATCCTCTCGGCAACGGGACTTGCGTTTAAGAACGGTCTTTACATATTTATGCTCAGACAGTTCTTCAGAGGTGTTCCGGATGAGCTTGAAGAGTCGGCATATATCGACGGTTCGGGAATAATGAGAACTTTCTTCACAATCATTCTTCCTTTGTCTGTTCCCATGATGATAACAGTATTCCTGTTCGCATTCTCTTGGCAGTGGACCGATGACTTCTATAGTCAGGTCTTCTTCACAACAGGAAACGTTAAGTTGATGTCTACCATTCTCGATAATGGTTTGCCTCAATCGCTTGGAACGAAGAACTACGCGGGACTTTACTTCTCGGCAATCAAGAATACTTGCGGAATTATGGTTATAGCTCCGCTTATGATTATCTACCTTTTCTGCCAGAAGTATCTTGTTCAGGGTATCGAACGTTCGGGACTTACAGCAGACTAATAAAAAAATACTTTTCAGACGGCAATTTATATTGCCGTCTGTTTTTTTATAATTAGTTTGTGTTGAGGAGATTTATGTGAGAACCTTTTGAGGAAAGCTGCAAAGCCTATGGCTTTGCGCCAAGTTTGCTTTGGCGGCTAAACACCGCCATTTTAGCTTACAGCTAAAAACATCAAACATTGGATTGTTCTATGCTTGTATTGCTAAATAGGATATTTTTCTCTAATGTGGAAACACGGCGGACAGCAGGCAGTGCCTGCCACAAATCTTCGGGTGTCGCATATTTTAAGTTTTTGTTTATCACACGATGGTGAAATATGCTATAAACACCTATACAGCAGTCACCGAGTAGTTTTTTGGAAAATGCGAGACAAGAAACGAAAAACTCTTGACAAAATCAATTAAATCGTGTAAAATATATTTATATGTATTAATATGCGAAAGTGTTTTTTCGTTATTGTACCATATAAATTAAGAGAAAATAAAAATAAGGAGGTGCTATATGCCATTATGGGGTTGGATCTTGCTCGCAGGTGTTGGAGCAGCCGCTGCTTTGATAGGCGTTGTGATAGGAATCGCAGTCAGAAAAAGCATAGGCGAAAGAAAGATAGGCTCTGCTGAACGCGAAGCAAGAAAGATCAAAGAAGATGCTGCAAAAGAAGCTGAATCTATGAAAAAAGAAGCTCTCATAAGCGCAAAGGAAGATATTCTGCGACAGAGAAATGAAGCGGAAAAGGAAATGAAAGAGCGACGCTCCGAAATTTCCAGAACCGAGAGAAGACTTGCTCAAAAAGAAGAAAATCTCGATAAAAAGTCCGAAACGCTTGAGCGTAAAAACGAGACGCTTGATAAAAAGCTAAAAGAAAATGACGCTGTGCGAGAGCAGATAGACGCGCTTTTGAAGCAGGAATTGGTAAAGCTTGAGGCGCTATCGGGAATATCAGCCGAGGACGCCAAGGAAGAGCTTATCGCAAGAGTTGAATCTGAAGTGAAGCACGAGCTTGCGCAAAGACTTTCGGCACTTGAAGAGCAGTTCAAGGAAGAGGCCGATGCAAAGGCGAAGAACATCATCTCTCTTGCAATTCAGAGATGCGCGGCTGACCACGTTGCCGAAACGACGATATCTGTCGTATCGCTTCCCAACGAGGATATGAAGGGAAGAATTATCGGACGCGAGGGAAGAAATATTCAGATGATCGAAAAGCTGACGGGCGTTGAGCTTATAATCGACGATACTCCCGAGGCAATCACACTTTCGGGCTTTGATCCCGTAAGACGTGAGACAGCAAGGATCACACTTGAAAAGCTTATCTCTGACGGAAGAATTCACCCGTCGAGAATTGAGGAGACGGTTGAGAAGGCTTCCAAGGAGGTCGACGCGTCAATCAAGCAGGCAGGTGAGCGTGCAACGTTTGACGTTGGAATACACGGCATAAATCCCGAGCTTGTAAAGATGCTGGGAAGACTTAAATTCCGTACGAGTTACGGACAGAACGTACTTAAACATTCGATAGAGGTATCTCTTATCGCGGGAATGATAGCCGACGAGCTTGGAGTTGACGGAACGCTTGCAAAGCGCGCGGGACTTCTGCACGATATCGGAAAGGCTCAGACACACGAGATGGAAGGATCTCACATTGAGCTTGGAGTAAATCTTGCGAAGAGATATAAGGAAAGCAAGGACGTTATCCATGCAATAGAGGCTCACCACGGAGATGTAGAGCCCAAAACCATCACAGCGGTCATCGTGCAGGCGGCAGATGCAATTTCTGCGGCAAGACCCGGTGCACGCCGTGAAGATCTTGAGAATTACATCAAGAGGCTTGAAAAAATTGAAGAGGTCGCAAAAGGATTTGAGGGTGTTGACAAGGCATTTGCTGTACAGGCAGGACGCGAGATACGCGTAATGGTCAGACCCGAGGACGTAAACGATGACGGAATGAAGATCATTGCTCGTGAAATGGCTGCTAAGATACAGGAAGAAGTCAAGTATCCCGGACAGATAAAGATAAATGTTATCAGAGAAAGCCGTGCGATCGATTACGCAAAATAAAAGCTATCAAATTGCTCCCAATGGGGTTGATATATATTTAATATAGAACCATTAAGGCATAAGAAACGGCGAATCCGTTTAAGATAGATAATCGCGGCGAAAACTAACCCATTCACCCGCAAACAAAAATAGGACAGAGAATTTTTATTCTCTGTCCTGTAATAGTTTTTAGCCATAAAATCACTCCTTTAAGTGTATCATACCATATTTCAACAGTTAATTCAAGAGCATTTTCGCATCCTCATCACGCCGTAAGGCGTGTATATCATCAATGCGAAGCATTGTATATCACCAACGGCTTGGCCGTTGTATATCATCAAGCCGCAGGAAAGATACACGCTGACGCGTGATGAGATACAAGGGAGGCTAGCCGCCCTTGATGATATACCGACTTGCGTCGGATGATATACCAAGCCTGCGGCTTGGATAAATAAAAAAGAAACTTTTGATAAACAAAAGTTTCTTTTTTATTGGGGAGAGATATGGGATTCGAACCCACGGCCTTCAGGGCCACAACCTGACGCGCTAACCAACTGCGCTAATCCCTCCATATGGCGTGCCTTAAGGGATTCGAACCCCCGACCTACTGCTTAGAAGGCAGTTGCTCTATCCGGCTGAGCTAAAGGCACTTATTTTGCATAAATGGCGCATCTAAGTGCGCCATCTAAGTGGAGCGGGTGATGGGAATCGAACCCACGCGGCCAGCTTGGAAGGCTGGAATTCTACCATTGAACTACACCCGCAAAGTGTGTTATTCAAAACTGCCTTACTATAATATCACAAAGAAATCGGTTTGTCAATACTTTTTTTAAAATTTTTTCGATTTTTTTAAAATCCCTTGTCAGCGCCTGAGTATTGTGGTACAATTAGTAATACCGAGTATTGTTTGCTCAAATAATTTTGTTTGGGAAAGAACTAAAAATGAAAAGAAAAAGATACAGCCTTAAATATTTGCTTACCCCCGACTATATGTTCGAAAAATTCGACGATATAACTCCCGAATTTTTGACGTCGCTTGGGATAAAAGCGCTTCTTATAGACATCGATAATACCCTCGCGCCCTACGAGCAGCCCGAGCCCGACGAGAGAATAAGGGGGTGGTTTGACGGACTTCGCTCGGCGGGGATATCCGCGTCTCTCATCTCCAACAACCACGCGCCGAGAGTTGAGCTTTTCAATCGCTCGCTCGGACTTGACGCATACCCCGACAGCGGAAAGCCTAAGAGCAAGACGCTCCTTTTGGCTATGTCAAAAATGGGGAGCGACACCTCAAACACCGCGGTGCTTGGCGACCAACTTCTGACCGACGCGCTTGCGGGTCACCGCCTTGGAATGACGGCGCTGATAGTTCCGCCGATAAAGGATAAGACTACGCTATTTTTCAAATTCAAGCGTATGCTTGAAAGACCCTACATAAAAAGATACAAAAAACTTGAATCGGAGAAAAACAGATGATAGACAGAGCAACGTTCGGACCTGGAGGCAACAGCGAATCCTTCTATGAGGAGGGCAACAAGGGTACGGTAGACGCGCCTAAGTGGGTGAGAAAGATTGGACTTGACGCATATGAATTTGAGGCGGGCAACGGACTTACCGCGGGCGAGGCGACACTTGCAAAGATTGGCAAGGAGGCGCGCGAGTGTGGGATACTTATGTCGCTTCACACACCGTATTTTATCTCGCTTTCGGGAGTGGAGGAGGAAAAACGCCTCAACAGCATAGGATATATCAAGCGCTCGCTTCGCGCGGCGGAGCTTCTTGGAGCTGACACGATAGTGGTCCACAGCGGAAGCGCGGCAAAGATAAGCCGTGAGGAAGCTATGGCGCTTGCGGGCGACACGCTCAGAAGAACGGCTGATGAGGTGGGCGATACTCCGATACACATAGGGCTTGAAACGATGGGTAAGATAAATCAGCTCGGTACGCTTGATGAGGTCATCGAGCTTTGTAGGATATCCCCTATATTCCACCCCGTCGTTGATTTTGGACATATGAACGCGAGGAATCTCGGCGGATATTTCACCGATACAGACAGCTACCGCGCGGTGTTTGACAAGATAGGCAGTGAGCTTGGCAGGGAATACGTTTACAATCTGCACTGTCATTTCTCGAAGATAGAATACACAAAGGCGGGCGAGAAGAAGCACTTGACCTTTGAGGACACCGAGTACGGACCTGACTTTGAGCCCTTGGCAGAGGCGATAGTCAAGGAGGGCGTTGCGCCGAGAATAATCTGCGAATCGGCGGGCACTATGGCAGAGGACGCTCTTGCTATGAAAAAAATGTGGGAGAGGGCTTGCGGAAAATGAGAAACCGAGAGGGGCTCGAGAGGCTCAGACAAAAGCTTATAAAAGACAAAAAAGAGGCGATACTCATATCGTCCGAGACAAATCAAAGATATCTTTCGGGCTTCGATTACACCGATGGATATATCCTTGTGCTTGCCGAGTCTGCTTTCCTTCTCGCCGATTTCAGATATATAGAGGCGGCAAAGACGGAGGTCAGCAAAGCGGATTTTTGCGTGATACGCCCCGACGGCTCGATGATAGGGGAGATAACTCTGCTTTTGGCGGCGGAGGGTATCGAGAGACTGTATATTGAGGAGGATACTCTTTCCTGCGCTATGCTTGAGAAGCTGAGGGAGGCTATCAAGCACGCCGAGCTTGTGAGCGGCGCGTCGTCCGCGCTTACCGAGGTTAGAGCCGTGAAGAGTGAGAGCGAGATTGAGAAGATAGCCGAGGCGCAGGCGATAACCGACAGGGCATTCTCTCACATACTTGAATATATAAAGCCGTCGATGACCGAGATGGAGGTGGCGCTCGAGCTTGAGTTCTTTATGCGCCGAAACGGAGCTGAGGCGGTGGCGTTTGACACGATAGCCGTGTCGGGAACAGCGTCGTCGCGCCCCCACGGAGTTCCGAGAAATATTCCGCTTGAGCGTGGTTTTTTGACGATGGATTTCGGAGCTAAGGTGGACGGATACTGCTCGGATATGACAAGGACAGTTGTTATCGGAAAAGCCGACGAGGATATGAAGCGACTTTATAACACGGTCCTTTCGGCACAGCGCACGGCGCTTGATATTATCGCCGAGGGCGTTGAGTGCAGATACGTGGACTCAGTCGCGCGAGAGCTTATCGAGACGTCGGGATACAAAGGGCGTTTCGGTCACAGCCTCGGTCACGGAGTAGGAATGTTCGTTCACGAAGCTCCGAGATTTGCTCCGAGCGCGAAGGAGGGCGTTACGCTCAGTCGCGGAAACGTAGTTACCGTTGAGCCGGGTATATATATCGAAGGACAGTACGGCTGTCGCATCGAGGATATGATAGCCGTTGACCATAGCGGAAAGGTCATTAATTTCACCAAAAGCCCCAAAGAGCTTATAGAGATATAGGAATAGTAAAAGTAAATCAAGGGAAACCTTTTGAGGAAAGGTTTCCCTTGACCCTTCCAAACCTTTTAAAAAGGTTTTATGCTTTCTAAATATTGTTTTGCTTAATTGAATGTTTCTCTCTAAGGAAACAACCTGTCGGACACTTGCGTACCGACAGGTTGTATTTTTATTTTAAATCTTATCGTTTCGTAGCGAGCCTGCACCCCTTTGGCGCAAAGCCGCAGGCTTTGTAGCTTTCCTTAAAAGGTTCTCGCAAAAAAATCCTAACACCAACTAAATTCCTCAAAAACTTTCTTGCAAATGAAATATTTGTCCGCGATTAAATCATAATATTCATATGAGGTGATAATTATGGAAAAAGCGAAGGCTTTGCGCTGGGCATCTATATTTTTTTGCATAATAGCGGTTCTGCTTCTTATATATCTTTTGTTTGAATACGCGCTTGGCATAATTCTGCCGTTTGCGATAGCGTTTTTTGTGGGCGCGCCGATATATTCGCTCTCGGTAAAGATAAACAAGGCATCGCGCATACCTCGCAAACTTTGCGCGCTGATTTTAGTGGTGCTCTTTTTCGGCGCGCTTGCGCTTATCGTTTTTATCTCCTTTAACCGTCTCTTTCTTGAGCTGGAGGAGCTTATCGAGTGGCTGAGAAGCGAGAGCGACAGCTTGCGCGATGCGGTCGGCGGAGTTTTCGGATATCTTGAGGGATTTTCGTCGAAGATCCCGTTTATAGAGGAGATAGAGACTATCAAGGGCCTTGAGGATCTGCGCGAGACCATAGATCAGAGCGTTTCAAATCTTATATCCGAGCTTATAACCAAGCTCGCCACGCTTCTTCCCGAATGGGTGATAAAAGTGATAAAATATACGCCGAGAGTCCTTATTACAGCGCTTGTGACGCTTATTGCCTGCGTTTATTTTGCGATGGACTACGGGCGGATACGTGAGAGCGCTCTTAAGGCTCTGCCGAAAAATGCAGAGGAAAGGCTGTCAAGGATATTATCCTCGCTCGGAAACGCGCTCAAAAGCTATGCGAAGGCATATCTTTTTATAATGCTTCTAACCTTTTGCGAGGTCTTTACGGGGCTTCTTATTTTGCGCAGGCGATATGCCTTTATATTGGCGCTTCTGATAGCTGTCGTTGATATATTGCCCGTTTTTGGCGCGGGGACGGTGATAATTCCGTGGGCGGTCTTTGCGCTCATCACAAAGGATACAGGAACAGGTCTCGGTCTTTTGATACTTTATGGTATAGTCACGATAATACGGCAGATAGTCGAGCCGAAGATCGTGGGAGAGAGCCTCGGAATACATCCTCTCGCCACGCTTTTCGCTATGTTTGCGGGACTGAAGCTTTTCGGGGTGGCGGGAATGATACTTGCTCCGAGTATGGCGATGATTGCCAAGGAGGTAATTGAAGGCGAGAAAAAAGCTCCGATCAAATGAATTTTATATTGATTTTTGGGCCTGAATATGTTATAATTAGGCAAACGCTGAAAAATTATATTGTTTTTTTGAAAGGAACGAAAAATGAAAAGAATTGTTTGTTTGATATTGGCTCTCGTTATGGCGTCATTTGCGCTCGTATCCTGCGGTCAAAAAGTACCCTACAAGGTTACCGATGAGCAGACTGATATAGTTATAATCGACGTTGAGAAATTTGGAAAGATAGTTGTAGAGCTTGATCCCACGCAAGCTCCCGAGACTGTTGCGAACTTCAAGAAGCTTGTATCCGAGGGATTTTACGACGGAATTATCTTCCACCGTGTTATAAAGGATTTTATGATACAGGGCGGCGACCCGAAGGGAACAGGCACAGGCGGCTCTGATGTCAACATCAAGGGCGAGTTCTCCGATAACGGTGTCGACAACACGATATCGCACAAGCGCGGAGTTATCTCTATGGCAAGACAGGGCGCATCCACAAATCCTGATGACCCGAACGGATATAATACAGCATCTTCGCAGTTCTTTATAGTTCACAAGGATTCCGATTTCCTTGACGGCAACTACGCGGCTTTCGGAAAGACCGTCTGCGGTATAGAAATAGTTGACAAAATAGCAGAAGTGAGAACAAACTCGAACGATAAGCCAATAGAGAACGTAACGATAAAATCAATAAAATTCGCCGTCGCAAAATAATAGTTAGTTTATGTTGAGGTTTTATGTCACTTTCTGAATTTTCAGAAAGTAACCAAAGAAAAACAAGAGAGGAGAGAGCCCGAAAGCTCTCTCCTCTCTTGACTCTCTGCTCACGGCAACATGGAAAGTTATTATTACGTGCGCCCCGAGAGTTTAATTTAAATCGTTTCTGCGGAAAAATTGTTTGTTATACTGTTGTGGGGATATTGCGAAAAGCGTTTGTAATGGGGGATATTATCTTCTACATACACCAAAAAGCCTTCTCCGCTGGAGAAGGCTGATTTAGGCGTTTGCCACATTAGAAGAAAATATCTCATTAAGTAATATAAGATTTAGAGAGCAAGAAACTTTTTTCAGGAAGTTTCTTGGGGAGCGCGAGGGGGCTTCTTTTCAAAGAAGCCCCCTCGCATATTCCTTTAACTATCTACTCAAAAAGTGGGGTTGAGAGATATCTGTCGCCTGTATCGGGGAGAATGACCACGATATTTTTGTCTTTATTTTCATCTTTGAGGGCGAGGAGAGAAGCTGCATAGAGGGCAGCGCCCGAGGTAATTCCGCAAAGGATACCCTCGCTCTTGGCGAGAAGCCTTGCCGCTTCGTAGGCGTCATTCTCGGAGACGGCGATTATCTCGTCTATCAGAGAACGGTCAAGATTTTCGGGCACGAAATTCGCTCCGATGCCCTGAAGCCCATGCGCGCCCGAGCGACCCTCGGAGAGCAGGGGAGAAGCGGACGGCTCGACCGCCACTATTTTTATATCCTTATTTTTTTCTTTCAGATACTTTCCTATACCGCTGATAGTTCCGCCTGTTCCGACGCCTGCGACGAGGATATCCACCTTTCCGTCGGTGTCCTTCCATATCTCAGGGGCGGTGGTGTTGTAGTGCGCATCGGGATTTGCGGCGTTGTCGAACTGAGAGGGGATAAAGCCTCCCTCAATAGAGTCGGCAAGCTCTTCCGCCTTCATTATAGCGCCCTTCATTCCGAGCGCGCCCTCGGTAAGCACTATTTCAGCTCCGTAAGCCGAAAGCAGACGGCGGCGCTCAACACTCATAGTGTCGGGCATAGTCAGAATGGCTCTGTAACCTCTTGCTGCGGCGATGGCGGCAAGCCCTATTCCTGTATTGCCGCTTGTCGGCTCTATTATCACAGCGCCCTTTTTCAGTAATCCACGGCGCTCGGCGTCCTCTATCATTGAGAGGGCGGCTCTGTCCTTAATGCTTCCCGCGGGATTGAGATATTCGAGCTTGCAAAGAAGCGTAGCTGAAAGTCCAAGCTCGCGCATAAAATTTTTAGGCATAAAAAGGGGAGTGCCCCCGATAAGCTCGGTAATGCTTGTATATATCATAAAAAACCTCTTTTGGCAGAATTTTCGCGAGATAGTAAATAACCGTACATAGCGGTGAGAACTATGTACGGTTAATATTACATATTGTTGATAGCTTTTGTGAACTGGCTCTTTTTGCGAGCGGCAGCATTCTTGTGAATGATTCCGCGTGCGGCAGCCTGGTCGATCTTCTTTACAGCAGCCTTGTATGCAGCCTGAGCAGCAGCGTTGTCGCCAGATGCGAGAGCAGCCTGATACTTCTTTATGTCGGTCTTAAGCTGTGTGCGGAACATCTTGTTTCTGAGAGTCTTAGCTTCAGTAACGAGAACACGCTTCTTTGCACTTTTAATATTCGGCATTGTTTTTACCTCCGTAAAGCATTTTTTATTTAGTCTTAACGGCAAAGCCTGAGAGGATGCCTACCGTTTTAGTCCATACATTTACATATCATACCATAAAAAATATCGTTTTGCAATAGTTTTTTGAAAAAAATCAAAAAAATTTTTTTCCATATCGGATCTGGTTGAGAAATGACGGTACTATTATCATTTTTATGCTAAAAAATAATATTTTGGGAAAATATGCAAAAATAATTAAAAAAATTCAAAAAACGGCTTGACAACTTGATTTTTGTATGCTATAATTGTAAACTGCATTATAATGCCGTTACTGTCCAAAGACGGTTATCGGCAAGGATTTGTTTCGTTATTATATATATACGTTTTTTGTCAAACGGTGTCGTTTGGCGAGATGCGCTTCCTTGTTGCGCGCTTTGGGTTTTGAAGGCTTGGGGCACGGTCAGGGGTGAAAAAGGTGTAAGAAACGGGGCATTCCTCGCTCAGCGGGTTTGAGCCGCAGTGCAAAGTATTTTGAATGGAGTGATTGAATTAATGGTCAATGTAAAAGAGCAGAAGCTTGGTAAGAACACAAGAATGAGCTTTTCGAGATCCCGTTTTTCTCTCGATCTTCCCAATCTTGTCGAGGTCCAGACAAAATCCTTCAAGTGGTTTTTTGAAGAAGGTCTTATGGAGGTCCTCAGAGACATATCTCCTATAACCGACTATTCGGGAAACCTTGTGATAGAGTTTGTTTCTTACTCGATAGACTCTAAGCCGAAGTATACGGTCGAGGAGTGTAAGGAGAGAGACGTCAACTACGCAGCGCCCTTGAAGGTAAATGTGCGTTTGACGAACAAGCAGACGGGTGAGGTCAAGCAGACCGACATCTTTATGGGTGAGTTCCCGATAATGACCGAAACGGGTACGTTCGTTATTAACGGAGCAGAGCGTGTTATCGTATCGCAGATCATACGTTCACCCGGTATGTACTATTCGTCTGACATAGACAAGACGGGTAAAGAGACCTATGCGGCAACGGTTATTCCTTACCGCGGCGCATGGCTTGAGTACGAAATAGATGTAAACGGAGCTATGTATGTTCGTATAGATAAGAACAGAAAGCTTCCTTTGACTATGTTCATCAGAGCTCTCGGTATCGAATCGAGAGAGGATATATACGCTCTCTTTGGAGAGGAGAACACCCTCGCCGTTACTTTTGAAAAGGATGAGAGCGAGGCGCTTGCGCTTAACAACGCGTCTACTATCGGCGTTGAGGCGCTTAAGGAAATATATAAGAAGCTCCGTCCCGGCGAGCCCCCACTCGTTGAGTCGGCACAGGCGCTTATAAATAACTATTTCTTTGACGCGAGAAGATACGACATCGCTCCTGTCGGACGCTATAAGTTCGACAAGAAGATGGCGCTCCACGCGCGTATCAGAAACCACGTTCTTGCAGAGACGGTCGTAAGCCCCCTTACAGGAGAGGTTCTTTTCGAGGAAGGCGAGTATCTTGACAACGCAAAGGCTCACCTTATCGAGAATAACGCTGTCAATGAGGTTTCTGTAAAGACCGCTAACGGCGACGTAGTCAAGGTATTCTCCAACAATACAATTTACCCCGAGCATATCGTGGGCTTTGACCTCAAGGACTGCGGCGTAAACGAGAAGGCAAGAATTTCTGTTCTTCTTGAGATAAAAGAGGCTTGCGGAGACGACGAGGAAGCTATTCGCGCTATGGCGAAGGAGAGAATTGCAGAGCTCTGTCCCAAGCACGTAACTAAGGACGATATCTTTGCTTCTATCAACTATCTCCTTAACCTCACACACGGCGTAGGCTGTGTTGACGATATCGACCACCTCGGTAACCGCCGTATCCGTTCTGTCGGTGAGCAGCTCCAGAACCAGCTCCGTATCGGCTTTACAAGAATGGATAAGATAATAAAGGAGAGAATGACTACTCAGGATAACGAGAAGCTCACTCCTCAGGCGCTTATCAACATCAGACCTATAACCACAGCTATCAGAGAGTTCTTCGGTTCTTCACAGCTTTCTCAGTTTATGGACCAGAATAACCCTCTCGCAGAGCTTACTCATAAGAGAAGACTTTCTGCTCTCGGTCCGGGCGGACTTTCGAGAGACAGAGCGTCCTTTGACGTCCGTGACGTTCACTACACCCACTACGGCCGTATGTGTCCTATCGAGACACCCGAAGGACCTAACATCGGTCTTATCTCCTACCTCACAACATACGCTAAGATCAACGACTACGGCTTTATTGAGGCTCCCTTCCGCAAGATAGACAAGGAAACAGGCAGAGTTACAGATGAAGTTGAGTATATGACGGCTGACGTTGAGGATAACTATATCATAGTTCCCGCAAACGAGCCTATCGATGAGAACGGATACTTCCTCTCTGAGAAGGTAACGGCAAGAGAGCGCGGAGAATTCATAGAGATCGCTGCCAATAAGGTAGACTATATGGACGTTTCTCCCAAGATGGTCGTATCTGTCGCTACCGCGATGATCCCCTTCCTTGAGAATGACGATAACTCACGTGCGCTCATGGGATCTAACATGCAGAAGCAGGCAGTTCCGCTTATGGTGACAGACAGTCCTATCGTCGGAACAGGTATGGAATACAAGGCTGCTATCGACTCGGGTGTCGTTATCACCGCTCGCAACGCGGGTGTTGTTGAGAAGGTAGACGCGCAGAGAATAGTTATCGCTTGCGAGGACGGCCACAGAGATTCTTACGAGCTTATCAAGTTCAAGAGAACCAACCAGGGTACTTGCTTTAACCAGAGACCTATCGTCGCTAAGGACGAGGTAGTTGTGGCGGGTCAGGTAATAGCTGACGGTCCCGCAACCGCAAACGGAGAGATATCGCTCGGTAAGAACGCTCTTATCGGATTTATGACCTGGGAGGGTTATAACTACGAGGACGCTGTTCTTCTTAACGAGAGACTTGTAAGAGACGACGTATATACGTCGCTTCATATAGAAGAATACACCCACGAGGCAAGAGACACGAAGCTCGGTCCGGAGGAGATAACCCGTGAGATACCTAACGTTGGTGAGGACGCGCTCAAGGACCTCAACGCAGAGGGTATCGTAAAGAAGGGTACTGAGGTAAGAGCGGGAGATATCCTTGTCGGTAAGATCACTCCTAAGGGAGAGACAGAGCTTACCGCGGAGGAAAGACTTCTTCGCGCGATCTTCGGTGAGAAGGCAAGAGAGGTAAGAGACACCTCGCTCAGACTTCCTCACGGTGAGTCGGGTATCGTTGTTGACGTACGCGTATTCTCTCACGAGAACGGCGACGAGCTTCCCGCAGGTGTAAATAAGGTAGTAAGAGTTTATATCGCGCAGAAGAGAAAGATATCTGTCGGAGACAAGATGGCGGGACGTCACGGAAACAAGGGTGTCGTCTCAAGAATACTTCCTCCCGAGGATATGCCTTTCCTTGCTGACGGTACACCTCTTGATATAGTTCTTAACCCTCTGGGCGTTCCTTCCCGAATGAACATCGGTCAGGTGCTTGAGGTGCATCTCGGTATCGCTTCAAGAAAGCTCGGCTGGAAGATAATGACTCCTGTATTCGACGGAGCAAACGAGAGAGATATTATCGAGTGTCTGCGTATGGCAGGTCACTGCCGTGATATTCTCCCCGGTGAGAACGTTGACGGTAAGTCGCTCTTTATCCAGACAGTAGACGAGGAGGGCAAGAAGGATCTTCAGCTCATTCCCGCAGAGGTAAGAGCCGATGCTGAGGCGATGAAGAAGATATTTGAAGAAAAAGACGTTAAGGTGATAGATGGTAAGACTATACTTTACGACGGACGTACGGGCGAGCCCTTCGACAACCCTGTAACAGTCGGAATAATGTATTATCTCAAGCTCCACCACCTTGTTGACGATAAGATCCACGCTCGTTCTAACGGACCGTACTCGCTCGTAACTCAGCAGCCTCTCGGAGGTAAGGCTCAGTTCGGCGGACAGCGTTTCGGAGAAATGGAGGTTTGGGCTCTCGAGGCTTACGGCGCAGCTTACACGCTTCAGGAGATCCTTACTGTAAAATCAGACGATATCAACGGCCGCCGCAGAGCATACGAGGCTATAATCAAGGGGCAGAATATCCCCACACCGGGTGTTCCCGAGTCCTTCAAGGTGCTCGTAAAAGAGCTTCAGTCCTTGGCGCTCGATATCCGTGTGCTTGATGAAAAGGGCGAGGAGATCAAGCTCTCAACGCTTTGCAATGACGATGACGTACCGCAGTATTCGTATAAGCCCAGTGAGATAATGGAGGACTTCCGCAAGGAAGAGGCTGTTGAAACAGACGACCTTGGCGATTCCTTCCTTATAGAAGACGAGGACGGCGAGTATATCGTTGAAGAAGAAGTCTATGACGCTGACGAGTTTAGCGGCGACTATGACGACGATAATATGTAATTGGAAGGAGTATTGCTATGGAAAACACTGAATTCAATTCAATAAAGATCGGTCTGGCATCTCCGGAAATGATAAGAGAGTGGTCTTACGGCGAGGTAATTAAGCCCGAGACTATAAATTACAGAACGCTCAAGGCGGAAATAGGCGGACTTTTCTGCGAGCGTATATTCGGTCCTACGAAGGACGGAGCTTGTATGTGCGGCAAGTACAAGAATTCGCACAACAAAGAGCCGCACAAGTGTGAAAAGTGCGGAGTTGACGTCACAACTAAGAAGGTGCGCCGCGAGAGAATGGGTCATATCGAGCTTGCTTCTCCTGTATCGCATATCTGGTATTTCAAGGCTATCCCTTCAAGAATGGCTCTCGTTCTTGATATGTCTCCCAAGCAGCTTGAGCAGGTGCTCTATTTCGCGGAGAACATAGTTCTCGATCCCGGCACGACTCCTCTTGTAAAGGGAATGGTGCTCAGCGAGAGACAGTATCAGGAAAATCTTGAGCTTTACGGAAAGGACTTCAGAGTCGGAATGGGCGCTGAGGCTATCAAGGAGCTTCTTGCCGAGGTTGATATAAATCAGCTTTCCCAACAGCTTAAGAGCGAGCTTGTCAGCGCAAGCGGACAGAAGAAGACGAGAATAATCAAGCGTCTTGAGGTGGTTGAGGCGTTCAGAAAGTCGGGCAACAGACTCGAGTGGATGATACTCGACGTTATCCCCGTGCTTCCCCCCGATATTCGTCCTATGGTACAGCTTGACGGCGGACGCTTTGCTTCGTCCGACCTCAATGAGCTTTACCGCAGAGTTATAAGCAGAAACAACAGACTTAAGAAGCTTATGGAGATACGCACTCCCGAGATAGTTATCAGAAACGAGAAGCGTATGCTTCAGGAGGCTGTTGACGCGCTTATCGATAACGGCCGCCGCGGAAAGCCTGTAACAGGTCCTTCCAACCGTCCTCTCAAGTCTCTCTCCGAGATGCTCAGAGGTAAGCAGGGACGTTTCCGTCAGAACCTGCTTGGAAAGCGTGTTGACTATTCGGGACGTTCGGTTATCGTTGTAGGTCCTTCGCTTAAGATCTATCAGTGCGGACTTCCTAAGGAGATGGCTCTCGAGCTCTTCAAGCCCTTCGTTGTAAAGAGACTTGAGGAGATGCAGAAGGTTCCCGGAGTTAAGGACGCTCTTAAGAAGATAGAAAAAGCGCACGAAAATCCTTGTGTTTGGGACGCGCTTGAAAACGTTATCAAGGAACACCCCGTTCTTCTTAACCGCGCTCCTACGCTTCACCGTCTCTCTATTCAGGCATTCGAACCCGTCCTCGTTGAGGGACGCGCGATCAAACTCCACCCGCTCGTATGTACCGCGTTCAACGCTGACTTCGACGGAGACCAGATGCCTGTTCACGTTCCGCTCTCTGCAGAGGCTCAGGCTGAGGCAAGATTCCTTATGCTCTCGGCTAACAACCTCCTTAAGCCTATGGACGGACGCGCGGTTGCAGTTCCTTCACAGGATATGATACTCGGTTCTTACTATCTTACTATGGATAAGGCAGGCGAGCCCGGTGAGGGCAGAGCATTCCGTGATTTCAATGAGGCAATGATGGCTTATGCCAACGGCGCGCTCGGACTTCACGCTCCTATCAAGGTAAGAATGACCAAGGAGATCGACGGCGAGATGGTAACAAGACTCGTTGACGTTACACTTGGACGTATGATATTCAATAATCCCATTCCTCAGGATCTCGGATTTATCAAGAGAGAGACTGTTGATGACATGTTCAAGCTTGAGATCAATAAGGTCGTAAAGAAGAAGGAGCTCGGACAGATCATCGACCGTTGTATCAAGAATCACGGCGCGGCAGTCTGCGCTAATATGCTTGACGACATCAAGGAGATGGGCTACAAGTATTCAACAAGAGCATCCTTCTCTATCTCGGTATACGATATGACTATACCGAAGGAAAAGAGCGAGTATATAAACGAGGCTCAGAAGAAGGTTGACAAGATAAACAAGAACTATCAGGACGGTTGGCTCAGTGACGCGGAGCGTTACAGCAGCGTTATCAAGGTTTGGGAGCAGGCAACTAACGACGTTACCGCAGCGCTCCAGAACGGCTTTGACACTTACAACCCGATCAAGATAATGTCTGATTCGGGAGCCCGTGGTTCGATAGCTCAGATGCGTCAGCTCGCAGGTATGCGCGGACTTATGTTTGCTACCAACGGTAAGACCATCGAGCTTCCTATTAAATCCAACTTCCGCGAGGGACTTAATATCCTTGAGTACTTTATGGGTGCTAAGGGTTCGCGTAAGTCGCTTTCGGATACGGCTCTCCGTACGGCTGACTCCGGATACCTTACAAGACGTCTTGTTGACGTATCTCAGGAGGTCATCATCCGCGAGGAGAAGTGTGATACTACAAAGGGCGCTTGGGTAAATCAGATCATTGATGAAAAGTCCAACAACGTTCTTGAGCCGCTTCAGGACAGAATCGTCGGAAGATATACTATCGGAGACGTTGTAGATCCCGCTACGGGAGAGGTCATCGTTGGCGACGACGAGATGATCACAGACGATCAGGCTAACGCTATCGTTGCCGCAGGCATCGATAAGGTATATATCAGAACGGCTATCCAGTGTCACGCTAAATACGGTATATGCGCTCACTGCTACGGAGCGGATCTTGCTTCGGGCAAGAGAGTAAACGTCGGTGAGGCGGTCGGTATAATCGCAGCTCAGTCTATCGGTGAGCCCGGTACACAGCTTACGATGAGAACCTTCCACTCGGGCGGTGTCGCAGGTTCGGATATTACGCAGGGTCTTCCCAGAGTTGAAGAGCTCTTTGAGGCAAGAACTCCCAAGAAGCCCGCGGTTATAACAGAGCACAGCGGTGTAGTTCATATCCACGCAGGTGAGACCGCAAACGTCAACGACGTAACGGTCAGAAGCGAGGAGACAGGCGAGCTTGTTAAGTATCAGATACCTTACGGAATGAGAATTTCGGTCGCTGACGGAGACACTGTAACAAGAGGTCAGGCTCTTACAGAGGGCAACAAAGCTCCTTCTGATATTATGAGAATTCTCGGACTTGATGCTGTATATGAGTATATCATCAAGGAGATACAGAAGGTATACCGTTCGCAGTCCTGTAACGTTAACGACAAGCATATCGAGATCATTGCCCGTCAGATGACACGTAAGATCCGTGTTGAAGAAAAGGGCGATACGGAAATGCTCGTTGGCGCACTCGTTGATATGAACGAGTTTGAGGAGGAGAACAACAAGGTTAAGGAGAGAATAGAGGCAGGAGAGAGAGATCTCACACTTGCTGAGGGCTCGGCAATACTTCTCGGTATTACCAAGGCGTCTCTCCAGACAGAGTCCTTCCTGTCGGCAGCGTCCTTCCAGGAGACTACCAAGGTTCTTACCGATGCGGCTATCAAGGGTAAGGTCGACCACCTTCTCGGCCTTAAGGAGAATGTTATTATCGGTAAGCTTATCCCCGCAGGTACGGGTATGGGCTGCTACCATAATGTTGACGTAAAGAAAACAGCCCAGAGCGCTGAGGAATCTGCGCAGGCGGACGAAACGGCGGAGACTGCTGATATGATAGATGCGGTTGCGACGGCCGAAACGGTTGAAACTGTTGAAGCAGCCGAGACTGTTGAGGAATGATCCTTATAGCAGTTTGACTTAAAAGCAATAAAGGGGAAGCTTTCGTGAAAGCTTCCCCTTTAAAGCTGTTTTAAAACTATAATTGTTACTCTCGCTTTGTTTTTTTGAGCTGACGCAAATATTTTGCTCGCTAAATAATATATTTTCAGAAAACGGGCATAATAAATATGTTAAAAATTTGTAAAAAAAATCAAATTGCGCAGAAAATATATCTTTGATTTGTGCAAAACGCAGAAAATTTGCTCAAAAAATAATGCGACTTGACAATGGAAGTTGAAAATGTTATAATATACTGTGACCGTTTGTCTTTACAAGCGATCGTTTTAGGCAGTTACGTTCGGCAATAGCTGTGCGTCTGTATATAAACATTAAATTTTAAAGAAGGAGGAAGAAGAATGCCAACCTTTAACCAGCTCGTCAGACAGGGCCGTAAGGACAAGACTTATAAGTCAAAAGCTCCCGTTCTTCAGAAGGGTTTTAACTCTCTGAACAATATGCCCACAGACCAGTCGTCCCCTCAGAAGAGAGGCGTATGCACAAAGGTATCGACAACAAGCCCTAAGAAGCCTAACTCTGCTCTTCGTAAGATCGCAAGAGTAAGACTTACAAACGGACTTGAGGCGACAACTTACATTCCCGGTATCGGACACAACCTTCAGGAGCACTCTGTAGTTCTTATCAGAGGCGGAAGAGTACGTGACCTGCCCGGT
Organism: Eubacteriales bacterium; assembly: GCA_045602205.1. Classification (GTDB taxonomy): domain Bacteria; phylum Bacillota; class Clostridia; order Oscillospirales; family CAG-272; genus HGM12713. The sequence continues at coordinate 1,206 of JAZSBF010000010.1, read as the reverse complement.
GTTCGTTATCACATTATCCGCGGCGCACTCGATGCTCAGGGTGTTGCAAACCGTAACCAGAGCCGTTCTAAGTACGGTGCAAAGACTCCTAAGAAGAAATAATCTTCGGGAGACAAACTAAGGTATAAAGCAATAAAGAGCCGTCTGAAGAGTTACAATAAATTTAATGTTTATGTGCAACCACAGCGCGCGCTTACAGAAGAATGCTTTTGAGTACCAATGATTTCATAAATTTGATGAAGGAGGGAAGTACAGTGCCGAGAAGAGGTCGTATATCCAAAAGAGACGTATTGCCGGATCCTATGTATAATTCTAAGCTTGTAACAAAGCTTATCAACAACATAATGTATGATGGCAAGAAGGGCGTTGCCCAGACAATCGTCTATGATGCATTTGCAGCAATCGAAGCCAAGGTAGGAGAGAATCCCCTTGACGTGTTTACAGCAGCTCTCGAAAACGTAATGCCTGTTCTTGAGGTAAAGGCTCGCCGTGTAGGCGGATCTACCTATCAGGTTCCGATGGAGGTAAGAGCAGAGAGACGTCAGACACTTGGTCTGCGTTGGATCGTAGCTTACTCCAGAAACCGTGGAGAGCGTACAATGGCAGAGCGTCTTGCAGCAGAGATCATCGACGCTAAGAACAGCATGGGTGGAGCTTTCAAGAAGAAGGAAGAAACACACCGTATGGCTGAAGCAAACAAGGCGTTTGCACATTACAGATATTAATCTGTGTGTCATTAATAGTACAAATATAAGGAGAACAATTAATGGCAAGAGAATATTCGCTTGAAAAAACAAGAAATATCGGTATCATGGCTCACATCGATGCCGGAAAAACAACAACAACAGAGAGAATTCTGTTCTATACAGGAAAGACTCACAAAATAGCTGAGACACACGAGGGCGCTGCTACCATGGACTGGATGGTTCAGGAGCAGGAGAGAGGTATCACAATTACCTCCGCGGCTACAACTTGCTTCTGGGCTCATACAAAATATCACGATGACCCCAAGGCAGTAAAGGAGAACACACACAGAGTTAATATCATCGATACTCCCGGTCACGTTGACTTCACAGTTGAGGTTGAGCGTTCACTCAGAGTACTTGACGGTTCTGTAACAGTTCTTTGCGCTAAGGGCGGAGTTGAGCCTCAGTCTGAGACTGTATGGCGTCAGGCTGACAAGTACGGTGTTCCGCGTATGGCTTA
>JAZSBF010000009.1:0-24732 GCA_045602205.1 Eubacteriales bacterium | reverse complement strand
CCTTAAGGATATGATAGAGAGATAAGAGATATAAATAATTAAGGGAGAACCTTTTAAGGAAAGGTTCTCCCTTAAACCCTCTCCAAACCTTTTTAAGAAAAAGGTTCTAAGCTGTCTAAATATTACCTTGCTTAATGGGATATTTTTCTCTAATGTGGAAACACGGCGGACATTTGCCTACCGCCGTGTTTCTTTTTTTATTATAATTTATTATAAGCTTTATTATATATTACGGAGTCGGTGGAGCGGTCAGAAAATTTAGTCTTGACAGAATCAGAGTCCTGTGGTATACTATTAACGGAAGTTTGACCGACTCTCGCTTTGGGCGTATGGCTGAGGTTGTTTTTCATCAGCAGGGTTTTGGCAGACTTCTTTTTTTGATAATCAGCGCCGTCCATATAAAGAGTTTGAAGCACCAAGCTCCGCTTTTTGTGAGATACAAGATCAAAACTTACGATTGTTCCGTCATTGAACCTCTTTTTAAATAACAATCCGGGTATCTTGTTTTTATACGAATCCGTATAATAATCAAAAGATATGCTACAATCGTTTATCGCAATATCGCCACAACAGAGGGACAAGCAAATTTTCCGCAGAAACAATTTAACTAAAACTTTCGGGGCGCACGTAATAATAGCTTTCCGTGTTGATGTGAGTAGAGAGTCAAGAGAGGAGAGAGCTTTTTGTGCTCTTTCCTCTCTTGTTTTTCTTTGGTTACTTTCTGAAAATTCAGAAAGTAATAAAATATTTCAAACAAAAACTAACTACTAAATAAATATAATAAAAAAGAAACACGCCAATTAAATAAAAATCTTTTGATACTGTTTACCCTCGAGCGCGTTATCGAGGGTGGGTTTAAGGAGTGAAAAATCCGCGATAAGAGAGTGTGGTTTTTTTATGGGATCGTCCTGAAAAAGAGGAACGAAGTATACGAATTTACGAGAGAGCAGGGTAGCGATATTTTTCAGATTAGCCGAAAGCGCGTCGTTTGAGGCGAGGGCTATCACAAGCGGTCTGTTTCCGCGCAGGTGCGCCTTTGCCGCCATACATACCGAGGTATCTGTTATCCCCGCGGCAAGCTTTGCAAGGGTATTGCCTGTGCAGGGGCAGATTATCATTGCGTCAAGCGATAGCTTGGGTCCAAGCGGCTCGGCGTCTACTATTGTATGGATTATCTTGTGAGAGCAAAGCGACTCTATTTCCTCGCAAAGCTCCTTTGCGCTTCCAAATCGGGTATCGGTAGAATATACGTTTTCGCTCATTATCGGAAGAACGTCATATCCGAGAGCGAGAAGCTGCTTTAACTGAGCGAGCGAGGCTTTGTGTGTGCAAAAAGAGCCGCAGAGGGCGTAGCCTATCATATATCCACCTCCCTCACAAGCTTTTGTACACACTCGGCGACCAGCATTCCCGCGCTCTTGGGGGCGTATTTACCTGGTAGAGAGGTTGCCCAGCTTACGTTTGCGCCAAGCTCTTTTGCCGCGCGGATATCAACTCCGCCCGGCGCGGACGCAAGGTCAACGATAAAGGTGCGTTTGTCTACCTTTGAGAGAAAATCACGGTCAAAAAGCCAGAATGGCACGGTGTTGTAAATGACGTCGTAGCCACGCTCAAGTGAGCTTAGCCAATCCTTTCTATCGGGTGTTATTCTAAGTGTGCGGCAGCCACAGGACTCTGCCCAGGATATATCGCTGTCGCGCCTTGCCGCTATCGTTACCTCAGCGCCGATAGCGCAGAGAAGCGAGCAGAGGTGCTTTGATATCCTTCCGTAGCCTGTTATGGCTATGCGAGAGCCGCGAATGTTTTTGTCAAGCGTGTTCATCGCAATACTCAGCGCTGCCTCTGCCGTAGTGTAAGCGTTTTTGATTTGAAAATCCTCCGACTCGAAATAGTCGAGGACCCTGATACCGTTTTTTTGCGCTGTCGAAACGAACTCAGCGGAGATCTTTCCGCCTATCACAGTAGAAGATGCGGGAAGATTTTCTGCTATTTTTGAGAGCTTGGGCTTTTCCGCACTGTCGTATAAAGGACAGAAAAGCGTTACCCCGTCGCTTGAGGCTGGAAGGGGTAGAATTACGATCTCGGCGTTCTCAAGAGTTTCTTTGAGGTCATTTGAGAGTTTGTATTGCGAGGGGTCATTAAGAGCGCTTTCCCTTATACCCCAAATGTTTATGTTATCGTAGCTTGCGGCAAGCATATCTGCCACTGCAAGCTGCCTGAGATCTCCTCCGAGAATAGAAATTTTAAAATGTTTTTTCATATCATAATGTCCTTTCGGTTGTTGCATTATACGCATTAATATGATATGAAAAAATGGGGCGGATTGTCAATCGAGGACAAGCTCGAAAAGAAGCTTTTTCTCGTCTCTCGGCGACAGATACACAGAGGCGTCTCCGAGCTCGAACTCAGAGCGAATATATATCTCTCTGTCCGCAAAGAGAGCCCCCTTTAGTTTATGATGGTCTGCTTTTATAGCTGTTTCTCCCAAAAAATTATTTTCGTGTCTGCCGAATATTAAAAAATCGCTGTTAAGTGTTATTTTTCTTATAAGCTCTGTTTTTATGAGGTCGGAATTCAGGTAGGTGAGAAGCGAGTCTCTGTATCCGAGGACGACGCAGAGCGCCTCCGAAGCTTCGTCCTTGTCGGAGCGAATTACCGAGATATACGAGCCGTCGAGTGTGGGAAGCTTTTCGGCATCGGCATAAAGATAGACCTTCACCTTTGCGTCGGCGGCGAAAATGAGTATATCCGCGGCTATCTCGCGCTCGTCCTCTGAGCTGGGATAAGGCAGATAAAGCTTTTCCACAAGCTCGCTTTTGAAAAGTTTTTCAAGAAGGACAGGGTGTTTTTTGTGGTAATGTGTGACGGTATATTCGCTTATATGCGTCGCCATATTCTCGGAGCAGATATTCTCTATGGAGTATAGCAAAGAGCTTGGAGCGGAAGACAGGTCGCAGACCGATGCGGAGCTTCCTTTTGTTATGACTATCATCTCATTATCGTTTTCTGCGTAAAAGCTTACGTCAAGCTTGTTTGCGTGCAGGAGGTTATAGCCGAGAAGGCAGGTGGCAAATAGGGCGCAGGATATAAGCGGAGGCAGAAGTATAGTCCACTTTTTTCTCAGCTCTATAAGCAGCATCACTGCGAGCGCGAGAGTCATAGGGACTATAATAAACGGCGCAAACGGATATCTTAGCGAGAGCACCGCGCCCGACATATCCGAGAAAAATTCGCAGATAGCGAGAAGGAGCTTTGAGACAAGCGATAGCAGGGAGACGAGCAGGTTTCCAAACGGAAGCTTTGCGACAAATAAGGTTATCGGAATGAGTGTAACAAAAAGTGTCGATATCGGCGCGAGCAGGGGATTTGAAAGAATTGAGACAAGCGATATTTCTCCGAATACAAGCCATACCAGCATACATATAAATATATTGCATATAAAGGTCAGAAGGATAGCCAAAAAGAGTTTTTTGAAGAAGCTTCTTAAATATCCTTTTGCGCTTTTCGGCTCTTTTTTAATGAGGCGTGATGATATTGGGGAATATACCGCGATTATACCGAGAGTCGCGAGGAATGAGAGCCAGAGTCCTACGTCGGTCACAGCGCTCGGCGATAGGAAGATTATCGTTGAAACAGATAGAAAGAGCGCTGTAATAGAGTCGTGCTCCTGTAAGAACAAAAAGCAGAAGTAGACACAGAGCAGCATTATAACAGCACGGCATGCGGAGAGGGCAAAGCCTGTCATGGCGAGAAAGAGCAGGGCGATTATCGAGAGAAGGACCGAGCGTGGCTTTTTGGGTATTGAGAGGGCGCGGAGTATCAGTTCCGCAAAGGCTATAAGAACAGAAACATGAAATCCGCTGACGGCAAGCAGGTGAGAGACGCCCGCGCGTCTGAAATCCTTTATCGTGTCAGACGGCATCCCGCTTTTGTCGCCGAGAAGAAAGCCACGCGCTATGGGAGAAAGTCCGTCCCCGAGAACGCTGTCCATATAATCCGACAGAGAGCTTCGGAGATTGGATAAAAAGATATTCAGCGAGCTATTGTTTTTGGATATTAAAACGCAGGTGTCGTCCTCGTATATATCCGCCCCGATAAATCTGTTTCGCTCTGCGGCGGGGGATATGTGGGCCTCGGTGTATATAAGGTCGCCGACCTCAAGCGTGACGGCAGAGTCGGTCACAAGCGTTGCGGAAAGGTATACTCGCTCTCCGTCTATCTCGCGTATATCCACCGAGTACTCGTTTGAGGCTTTTAATGAGGTATCGGCGTCGGTAACGAGCATCAGGGCTTTGCAATCGCCGACATAGGACTCAGCCGAGCGGCGACGAAGGTCTATCCCTATAAATTGTGATATGACAGCAAGCAGAGCGAAGCTAAGGCAGAGCGCGCCAAAAAGCCTTTTGGGCGTACTCCTTCTTATAAAAAGAGCGGCTAAAAGGCAAAGAAAAAGCGACAAAACAAGAAACATCTTGATTTTTGGCTCGGTATTGTGACTTATGAGCGACGCGGTGATAAATATGATACAAAGCGCCGCTAAGGGTCTGTTTTTAAGAAGCTTCATAAAATTTCTCTGTTTTGGACAATTTTTAACACATAAATTTTATCATAATTGTCGCAATATGTCAAATGTTCAGGAAAAATCACGCCGATAAGAATATGATAAAAGCGGTATGAAAGCTCTGTGATAAAAAATATTGACAAAACGAGTGATATGATGTATAATAAATTGTGTATGGGTATTTTTGGTCAAATAAAATAAAAAAAGCAGTATAAACTGCGCGGAGAATTTTATGAAAATGATAAATAACCTCAAGGGCGCTCATCCGCCTAAGGTAATAACCGACCTCAGACATCTTGTAGTATCGGGTGCTGAGAACTTTGGAGAAAAGACTCTATATTTTTACAAGGATATAAACGGAGAAGTAGCAGAGTATTCCTATCTCCGTCTCAAAGAAGAAATAGAGCATATCGGAACGGGATTTTATAAGCTCGGTATATCGAATAAAAATATCGCTGTCAGCGGAGATACGCATCCGAGATATATCGCGACATATATATCCGTCGTATGCGGAAACGGCTGTATCGTTCCGATAGACAAGGAGCTCTCTGTCGAGGCAACTGTTGATTTCTTGCGCTTGGCTGAGTGCGAGGCGTTCGTATATACCAAGGCGCAGAGAGAGAAGGCTGAAAAGATAGCTGAGCTTATGCCCGAAATGAAGTATTTCGTTCCGCTTGAGCCCGACGGAGACAGCGTTTTCTCGGAGAGAGTTATACTCGTTGATGACCTTATAGCTATGGGTAAGGCGGCTCTTGAAGAGGGCTGTGAGGACTATATAAACACAGAGCTTGAGATGGAAAAGATGTCGGCTCTCCTCTTTACCTCGGGTACTACGGGAACGAGCAAGGGCGTAATGCTTTCTCACAAGAATCTCGCGGCGGCAACCAACGCGTCGGTGCTTTCTATGTCTTATGACGAAAGAAACACCTTCGTTTCGGTGCTCCCGCCTCACCACTCGTATGAGATGACCTGCGGCCACCTTGCCATTATGGACCTTGGCGCGCAGATATTTATAAACGATTCGCTCAAGCACGTTATGAAGAATTTCCAAAACTTCAAGCCCAACGCCTTGATGCTCGTTCCGCTCTTTGTTGAGACTATGCACAAGAGGATCTGGGAAGAGGTCAGACGTCGCGGAATGGAGAAGCAGCTCAGAGCGCTTATGAAGATAAACGGGGCTATGCTCGCGTGCCGAATAGACGTAAGAAGCAAGCTCTTTAAGCAGGTAACAGGCGCGTTTGGTGGAAATATTAAGAGTATCGTTTGCGGCGGCGCTCCGCTCTCTCCCGATCTTATAAAGGACTTTTACGCTTTCGGTATCACGGTTCTTGAGGGATACGGAATTACCGAGTGCGCTCCTCTTGTTGCTGTAAACTCACCCGGAAAGGTTAAATTCCACTCGGTCGGAACTCCTGTCAAAGGCTGTCAGGTAATGATAGACAAGGCTGAGGACGAGGAGACAGGCGAGATACTCGTCAAGGGCGACAACGTAATGATGGGATACTATAAGAATCCCGAGGCTACCGCTGAGGTCTTCACCGAGGACGGTTGGTTCAGAACGGGAGATATCGGATATATGGACGATGAGGGATATATCTTTATTACGGGACGCAAGAAGAACGTAATTATTCTCAGCAACGGCAAGAACGTATTCCCAGAGGAGATCGAGGAGCATATTGCGGCAGTGCCCTGTATTCTTGAATCTGTTGTTCTCACGCGTGAGAATGACAATGGCGACCAGCTCATAACGGCTATCGTCGTTCCGAATATGGATATGTTCAAGGATAAAACAAAGGACGACATTTATGCGGAGATAAAATCTGCGGTAAATGATATAAACAAAAACCTGCCTTCCTTTAAGCAGATACGCAAGATAGAGGTCAGATATGAGCTCTTTGAGCGTACCACTTCAAAGAAGATACAGCGTTTTAAAGTAAAATAAATTTTAAGGAGATATACTGTTATGTACGAAAAGTTTGTTGAATTGCTCGTTGAGGAGCTTCAGGTTGACCGCGATGACATCAAAATGGAGGCAGAGCTTGCAAATGACCTCGGAATCAACTCTATTGAGCTTGCAGACCTTGTAATGCTTTGCGAGGATAAGTTCGGCATAGAGATAAACGATGACGATATCCGTAAGTTCACCACTGTCGGCGACGTTGTTGACTATCTTAATACACTCAACAAGTAATTGAGCTGAAATTATAGGAATGGGGCTGGGTTTAAGACTTAGCCCCGCTCTTTTTTGTTACTTTCTGACTTTTCAGAAAGTAATCAAAGAGAAATTGAAGATAGTTTATGTTGGGGGTTTTACGTTACTTTCTGTATTTTCAGAAAGTAACCAAAGAAAAACAAGAGAGGAAAGAGCACAAAAAGCTCTCTCCTCTCTTGACTCTTCTCTCACGGCAACACGGAAATCTATTATTACGTGCGCCCCGAAAGTTTAGATAAATCGTTTCTGCGGAAAATTTGCTTGTCCCGCTGTTGTGGGGATATTGCCAAAAACGTATAATTTATAATAAAAATGCAACTCGCCGGTTAATGGTACGAGTGTTTATAGCAGATTTCACCATCGTGGGATAAATAGAAATTAAAAGTATACGACATCCGAAGATTGGGTGCAGGCACTGCCTGCGGTCCGCCGTGTTGCTTCCTTAGAGAAAAATATCTCATTTAGCATAATTATATTTAGAAAGCCAATAACCTTTTTCTTAAAAAGGTTTGGAGAGTGTGAGAATCCAATGTTTGATGTTTTTAGCTGTAAGCTGAAATGGCGGTGTTTAGCCGCCAAATCAAACTTGGCGCAACCCCAAGGGGGTTGCAGCTTTCCTCAAAAGGTTCTCACGAAAAAATCCTTAACATAAACTATCCGTATTTTTTTCGTTTTTTTCTCATATAATGTCTTGAATATAATAGGATTTGGAGGGAAATATGAGAAAGATAAAGAAGATAGTAGCAGCCATTCTGGCGACAAGTATGCTTTTCTGCTTTGTGCTGTTACCGATATCGGCAGAGGGGGATAGCGAGAGCGCGAAGGTGGATATGGGACTCGACTGCCGTTCGGCGATACTTATGGAGGCGACTACGGGCGCGGTGCTTTATGAGATGAACGCCGACGAGGCGCTCCCCCCTGCATCTGTCACGAAGGTAATGACGCTGCTGCTTGTTATGGAGGCGATAGCTGACGGAAGGCTGAGGCTTGAGGACACAGTCACGGCGAGCGCGCACGCCTGCTCGATGGGCGGCTCGCAGATATATCTCAAGGAAGGCGAGCAAATGAGCGTTGAGGACCTTTTAAAAAGCGTTATAATCGCATCCGCAAACGATGCCGCCCTCGCTCTTGCCGAGCATATAGCGGGAAGCGAGACGGCTTTTGTTGAGATGATGAATGAAAAAGCGAAGCAATTGGGACTCAAAAACACAAATTTTGAAAACACCAACGGACTTGACGACACTGTGCAAAATCACGTCACGAGCGCGAGAGATATCGCAATTATGTCACGTGAGCTCATAAAGCACAAAAAGATAACCGAGTACAGCTCTATCTGGATGGATACGGTGAGAAACGGAGAGTTTGGGCTGACTAATACGAACAGACTTGTAAGATTTTATAAGGGGGCTACGGGACTTAAAACAGGCTCGACCTCAAAGGCAAAGTTCTGCATCACCGCCACCGCCGAGAGAGACGGTCTTTCGCTTATATGCGTGATAATGGCAGCTCCCACGAGGGATATCAGAAACGCCGCGGCGGCGTCCCTCTTGGACTGGGGATTTGCAAACTACGCCGTCTATAAGAATCAGCCCGAGGAGATTGATCCCCCGAGGGTGCTTGGCGGTGTAAAGAGCAAGTGCGCTCTTGAGTATGGGGAATTTTCCTGCGTGGTGAAAAAATCCGACCTCTCAAACGTTACCTTTGAGACAGAGCTTGAGGAAACTCTTGCCGCTCCTATAAAAAAGGGAGAGCGTGTGGGCAGAGTGGTTTATAAGCTCGGCGAGACCGAGCTTGGAGAGAGTCCTATCGTAGCCTCGGAGGATGTGGCAAAGATCGATTTTTGGGGGCTTATGTTAAAAATTCTATCCAAAATGGCAATAGCTTGAAGATTTTTACAAAAAATATATAAAAATTATATAAAACTTATTGATTTTTAGATGAAAAAAGTGTATAATTGTGCTATAAGTATTTTTAAACAAAATGGGGGTACAAAATGACATTAACATTAAATGACAAGTACATTAAAGAATTTGTTGACGCAAAAGAGCTCGCTGCTATGCAGGGAGAGATTAACGCCGCTCACAAGACCTTACTTGAAGGCACGGGCGAGGGAAACGATTTTCTTGGTTGGGTGGACCTTCCCAAAAACTATGATAAAGAGGAGTTCGCGAGAATAAAGGTAGCGGCAGAGAAGATAAAGAAGAGCTGTGACGTGTTCATCGTTATCGGTATCGGAGGCTCGTATCTTGGCGCGAGAGCCGTTGTTGAATTCCTTAAATCCAATATGTATAACAGTCTTAAAAAGGATACGCCCGAGATCTATTTCGCGGGCTGCAATATAAGCGCAAACTCGCTCAACGAGCTTCTTGAGATATGCGAGGGCAAGGACGTTTGCATAAACGTTATCTCTAAGTCGGGAACTACCACAGAGCCCGCTATCGCCTTCAGAGTTTTCAGAGCTATGCTTGAGAAGAAGTACGGTGTAGACGGCGCTAAGGATAGAATTTTTGTCACCACCGACAAGGCTCGCGGAACACTCAAAAAGTTCTCCGACGAGGCCGGATACGAGACCTTTGTCGTACCGGATAACGTTGGCGGACGCTTCTCGGTCCTCACCGCTGTCGGACTTCTTCCGATAGCTGTCGCAGGTATCGATATAGACGCTCTTATGGCGGGCGCGGCTGCCGCATCTGATGAATTCAAGGCTACGGCTGACATAGAAAAGAATGCTTGTATGAAGTACGTTGCTTACAGAAATCTTATGTACCGCAACGGCAAGGATACAGAGATACTCGTAAGCTACGAGCCCTATGCGGCTATGCTCAACGAGTGGTGGAAGCAGCTTTACGGCGAGAGCGAGGGTAAGGACGGAAAGGGACTTTTCACAGCCTCTGTTATCTTCTCGACAGACCTTCACTCCCTTGGACAGTTTATTCAGGACGGAAAGAGAAATCTCTTTGAGACGGTAGTATCTGTAAAGGCTTGCGACTCAAAGTTTGCTATCCCATATGACGAGGCAAATGTTGACGGACTCAACTTCCTCTCGGGCGTTGAGCTTGACGAGGTCAACAAGACCGCGATGAAGGGAACTATACTCGCTCACATCGACGGCGGAACGCCAAACATCCTTGTTGAGATAGAGAAGAAGGACGAATTCTCTCTCGGATATCTGCTCTACTTCTTCGAGTTTGCTTGCGGAGTTTCGGGATATGTTCTCGGCGTAAATCCCTTCAATCAGCCCGGTGTTGAGGCGTACAAGAAGAATATGTTCGCGCTTCTCGGTAAGCCCGGCTACGAGGCTCAGAAGGCAGAGCTTGAGGCAAGATTAAAGTAATTGTTAAATAATTTCAAAAATATATAAAATACTCTTGAAAAAATTTGTTCAATGAGTTATAATATATACGAGCATATCAAATGTTCAGTATTTATATTGGAGGTCCGACATGTTAAAAATAATTATCGGAGTTAAAGGAACAGGAAAAACAAAGGCGCTTATCAACCTTGTTAATGAATCTGTTGAAAAATCTCACGGAGATGTTGTATGTATTGAAAAAGGAGTTAAGCTCCGTTTTGATATAAAGTATCGCGCAAGACTTATTGACGTTAACGAATATTTCGTAAGCGATGCTCAGGCACTTTACGGCTTCGTTGCGGGAATCCTTGCAAGCAATCACGACGTTACAGACCTTTACATAGATTCTGCTTTGAAGATATGTAACGACGATTATGCGGCTTTCGACAAGTTCATTGAAGAGCTTGCCGCTATTTCCGAGAAGATAGCTATCAACGTTGTTGTAACTGCTTCTATGCCTGCTGAGAATGCGTCTGAGACGATAAAGAAATATCTCTGATATTTTTAAAATTAAGAGTGCCTGCTTAAGTCACTCAAATAGAAAAAGAGGCATTCGTGCCTCTTTTTCTGTAATGTAAAGAAAGACAGAGAGGGGGAGAGAAGAATGGTCCTGATAATAGCTGAAAAGCCGAGTCTTGGCAGAAATATAGCGGCGGCTATCGGAAATATGTCGCGCAGAGACGGATATCTTGAGGGCGGCGGATATATAATCTCGTGGGCGTTCGGACACCTCTTTTCTCTGGCGGACATCGAGGCTTATGGCGGACGGACGAGTGAAAATTCGCGCTGGACGATGAATAATCTCCCGTGCTTTCCCGATAAATTCAAGTTTGAGCTCAGACGTGACGGCTCGAAAAGAAACGTTGACAGCGGAGTACAGAAGCAGTTCTCTATACTTGAGACCCTTTGCAACCGAGACGACGTTGACACGATAGTGAATGCGGGGGACGCTGACAGAGAGGGTGAGATAATCGTCCGACTGTGCATCGCCAACGCGCTTCACACCGAAAAGCCGATAAAAAGGCTTTGGCTTCCCGACCAGACTCCGCAGACCGTTTCGGCGGCGCTCGCTGATATGAAGGACGACTCGGAATACGACAACCTTGCGAACGAGGGCTTTGCGAGGACCTATATAGATTGGCTTTACGGAGTCAATCTCACGAGATATGCCACGCTTAAGACGGGCACGCTTTTGCGTGTCGGCAGAGTTATAGTGCCGATAGTCAAGGCGATATACGACAGAGATATGGCGATAAAAAATTTCGTGCCCGAGAAATATTATTCGATAAGCAGCAAAGAGGATACGAAGGGATACGCCGTCGAGCTTAATTCAAAGCACAAATTTTCCTCTGCCGAGCTTGCTAAGGCGCAAGAGATGTGCGCTCAGTATAACGCCTGCGAGGCTTACGTCAGTAACGTAAAGAGCAAAAAGGACACCATCTCACCTGGAAAGCTCTATTCTCTATCCAAGCTCCAGAACGTTCTTGGAAAGAAATACAAGATGTCTATGGCTGAGAGCTTGGAGATAATCCAGAAGCTCTATGAGGAGGGATATCTTACCTATCCCCGAACCAACTCGGAGTATCTTGCTGTCGCCGAGAAGGACAAGATAAAGAAGATAGTCGGATTGTGCGCGGGACTTGGATATCCCGTGGTGTTCAAGGATAAAAAGACAATTTTTGACGACTCTAAGATAGAGTCGCACTCGGCTATAACGCCGACCTACAAGATCCCCGACAAATCGAAGCTCACAGAGAAGCAGATGCAGGTCTATTCAACAGTTATACGCCGTTTTGTCGCCGTTTTCTGCGCAGAGGACTGCGTTGTGAGGCGTGTTGAGATGACCGTCAAGGTAGGGGAGCTTGAGGAATTTACCCTGAAGGGACTCACGATACTTGAGAAGGGCTGGACAAAATACGACGACAGCGCTCAGAAGGACAAGGTCTTACCCGCGCTCTCTGTGGGAGACAAGGTTGAGATAGATTTCAAGCCTGTGGAGAAGGAGACCTCTCCGCCAAAGCATTACACGATAGAGACGCTCAACAATTATCTCAAAAATCCCTTCCGCGACGAAAAGGCGGCTATCGACGACAGCGTCGGTGCTGACGACGCGGCGGAATACCGAGCGATGCTTGAGGGCGTTGAGCTTGGCACAGAGGCGACAAGAACGGGAATTATAGACAATGCGCGCAAAAGTGAGTATATAAATCTGAAAAAGGATGTATATACCATTTTGCCAGGTGGAATATTCCTTATAGAATCGCTTGAACGTATGCAGATAATTATGGATAAGTTCAAGACGAGCGAGATGGGAAAGGCGCTCAAGAAGGTGTATCGCGGAGAGAGCGGAGTTGAAGATGCCGTGGCTCTCGCAAGAAATGAGATAAGTCTATGCTTTGAAAGAAAAGAGCTTCCTCCCGATGAGGATACAGACACGGGATTTTTCGGTGACATTATCGGAAAATGTCCTCTTTGCGGCGCTGATGTTATGAGAGGGCGTTACGGATACGGCTGTACGGCGTACAGGGAGGGCTGTAAGTTCTCGATAAACGCTTATATATGCGGCAGGGCGATCTCTGTGTCGAACGCAAAGCTTTTACTTACTGAGGGTAAGACCGTCAAGATAAAGGGATTTATCTCGAAAAAGGGGAATCAGTTCGACGCTGCCTTGAGGCTTGTTGACGGAAAATGTCTGTTCGACTTTCAAGACGGACAGTGAGTTATAAAAATAATTAAACGGAGGATATTATGAAAAATTCAACCAAGGTACTTATTGCAACATTAGTTACGTTGCTTGTGGCGGCTGTGGGATTTTACTTCCTTTTGCCCGCTATCAACCCCTATTCGCAGGAGACTTGGATATGCTTGCTCGTCCTCATTATAGTATGGGGCGTGACCTTCCTGCTTCTTGGTGCTGCTGACGGCGTAAAGGTTATGAAAAAGAATAAATCGCTTGATTTCTCGGCTATGAAAAAGGGAGCGCTGAAGTGGATACTCATTGCGGCGGCAGTTCCCGTGCTCGTCTTGGCTGTCGGAAACATCGCGTCATCTACCTTCTTTAACGCCAAGGCTTATTCGTCTCTCATAGAAGTGCCCGAGGCGGTATTTGAAGAGGATATGCCCGAGAACGATACGGTAACGAACATAGCTCTTATGGACTCAAGCTCGGCTACCATCATCGGTAACAGAACGCTTGGCGCGCTTTCCGACGTCGTTTCGCAGTACGAGGCGGCAAATAATTATTCGCAGATAAACTACGGCGGAGCACCCGCAAAGGTGACTAACCTTGAATACGTTGGATTTTTCAAATGGTTCAACAACAGAGACGCAGGTATCCCGGGATACGTCAAGGTAGACCCTGTAAACAGCGACGCTGAATACGTAAAATTCTCAAAGCCTATGAAGTACGTGGACAGCGCGTATTTCGGTGAGGACCTCACGAGAAAGCTTCGCTTTGAGTATCCCACAAAGATATTCAACGACATCGTTTTTGAGATCGACGAAAACGGAAATCCCTACTACATCGTTGCCTGCGTTGCTCCGAGAATCGGAATGTTCGGAGCTATGGACGTAAACGAGGTAATAATCTTTAATCCCGTTGACGGAAGCTCCGAGCTATACGCTGTTTCCGAGACGCCTTCGTGGGTAGATAACGTGTTTAACGGCTATCTCGCGACACAGAAATACGACTGGTTCGGTATGCTCAAGAACGGATACTGGAACACTATTATAGGAAACAAGGACTGTAAGGTCACGACCGACGACTTCGGATACATTATTATCGGCGACGACGTCTGGTATTTCACGGGTGTTACCTCTGTGACCGCTGACGAAAGTAATATCGGATTTATCATCAGTAACGCGAGAACGGGTGAATACAAGTTCTATCCCGTTATCGGCGCTGAGGAGTATTCTGCTATGCAGGCGGCTGAGGGCGAGGTTCAGGAAAAGGGATATGTTGCGTCCTTCCCGTCGCTTATCAACGTGTCGGGCGAGGCGACCTATATTATGGTGCTCAAGGACAGCGGAGGCATAGTTAAGCTCTGCGCTCTCGTAAACGTTGAAAATTACAGCATCGTGGCTACGGGAAGCAATCAGACAGAGGCAAAGCAGGCTTATATCAAGCTCCTTGAGGAAAACGGCATAATCAAGAAGGAGGAAGCTCCCGCGCCTAGTGAGGATTCTGTCAAGAGTATTGATGTGACCGTTTCTGCTATAAGAGAGATGACTGTTGACGGAACGTCTGTGATCTATATCGTTGATGAAAACGGAGTGTTCTATAAGCAGA
Organism: Eubacteriales bacterium; assembly: GCA_045602205.1. Classification (GTDB taxonomy): domain Bacteria; phylum Bacillota; class Clostridia; order Oscillospirales; family CAG-272; genus HGM12713. The sequence continues at coordinate 10,319 of JAZSBF010000009.1, read as the reverse complement.
GCATTTCTGCCGACGAGAGCGTTATGCTTATCGCTGTTGGCGACAAGCTGACACTTAAATACACAGACACCGAGATAGAGAAGATAAAGCAGATATCCTCTTGGGCTGAAAAGGGCGAATAAGAGAGGTGGACGGAATGGACAGAGAAAAGATACTTTCTATGGTCGACCACACCTTACTTGACAGGGCAGCGACTTGGGAACAGATAAAGGCGATTTGCGATGACGGACTCAAATTCTCGACTGCGTCTGTTTGCATTCCGCCCTCGTACGTGAAATCGGCGGCGGAATATCTGGGCGGACGATTGGCGGTTTGCACAGTCATCGGATTTCCAAACGGATACAACACCACCGCGGTAAAATGCGCCGAGACGGCTGAGGCTGTGAAAAACGGCGCTGACGAGATAGATATGGTCATTAATATCGGTATGCTCAAGGACAAAAGGTACGCTGAGATACTCGACGAGATAAACGCAGTCAAGGACGCCTGCGACGGCAAGCTTTTGAAGGTGATAATCGAGACCTGCGTGCTGAGCGACGAGGAAAAGATAAAAATGTGCGAGGTGGTTTCAAAATCCCGAGCAGAGTTTATCAAGACCTCTACGGGCTTTGCGGGCGGAGGAGCTACCTTCGAGGATATCGCTCTTTTCGCTAAGCACGTTTCAAACGGCACAAAAATTAAGGCGGCAGGGGGTATCCGCTCCTTCGAGGACGCCGAAAAGTTCATCGAACTCGGCGCTCATCGCCTCGGCACAAGCGCTCTTGTAAAGATAGCGAAAGGGTAGTTAATGTTGGAGAAAGGACGTGAGAACCTTTTTTTCGGAAAAGGTTCTCACACTCTCCAAAAAACTTTTTGAAAATTTATACACTGAAATCGATAGTTTACTATTGCGCTCTCCTCGGACGGAGAGCGCATTTTGTATAAGCAAAATTTCGCGTTCGGAGTAAAGTATTGCTGGTCAAACAAAATTTTGCTTACCACTCCTCACTTGATGTTTGCATAGCAAACTCAACGCTTGCTTGCAAGCAGTCGTGCATTGCCGCCGTTTCGGCTCGCGCCACGGTGTCCCTACAACACGTTTGATGTTTTTTGCCTCTGGCAAAAATGGCGGTGTTTAGCCGCCAAATCAAACTTGGCGCAAAGCCATAGGCTTTGTAGCTTTCCTTAAAAGGTTCTCGTAAAAAATCCTAAACACCAACTAATTTGCTACCATTGACAAAAAGATATATATATGATATAATTATATAATAATATATAGTATGATGGTGTATTAGGTCAAAATGGCGATGCGAGGGGTGAGAAAATGGTAAAGATAGAAAGAATCGTCAAGCACAGCAGGGCAGACAAGGCGGGATTTCGTGCGGGAGACCTGCTTATGTCCATAAACGGCAGAGAGATAAACGATGTTCTTGATTACCGTTTTTATCTTGCTGAAAAGCTGATAACCGTCTCGGTTATTCGAGACGGCAAGCTCCTTGAATTCAAGATAAAGAAAAAGGAATACGACGATATAGGTCTTGATTTTGAAACTCCTCTTATGGATAAAAAGCATTCCTGTGAAAACAAGTGTGTTTTCTGCTTTATCGACCAGCTTCCAAAGGGACTTCGCGAGTCGCTTTATTTTAAGGATGACGATTCAAGGCTCTCATTCCTTCACGGAAATTACATCACGCTTACAAACCTTCGCGACAAGGATATAGACAGAATAATCGAGATGCACATATCGCCTGTGAACGTGTCGGTGCACACCACAAACCCCGAGCTTCGTGTGAAAATGATGCACAACAAGCGCGCGGGCGAGGTGCTAGGATACCTTGACAGACTTGCAGAGGCGGGCATCAAGCTTTGCTGTCAGATAGTTCTTTGCAAGGGGCTTAACGACGGAGAGGAGCTCCTTCGCAGTATGCGCGACCTCGAGCGACTTTATCCCGCAATGCAAAGCACATCGGTAGTTCCCGCGGGGCTTACGAAATTCAGGGACGGGCTTTATCCCTTGCAAGCCTACTCACCCGAGGAGTGCGCCGAGATAATCGCGCAGGTGACAGCCTTTGGAGACGAGTGCTTTGAGAGGCACGGCACAAGACTTTTCTTCCCCGCTGACGAGCTTTATATAAAAGCGGGACTTCCGCTTCCGTGTGACTCATTTTACGAGGAATACGCTCAGATAGAAAATGGGGTCGGAATGCTGACCGAGCTTGAGACCGAATTTCGCACCGAGCTTGATTTTCTTGAGGAGTATATTGATAAATTTTCAGCGCCGAGATGTGTGTCTGTCGCTACGGGATACGCGGCGTACGAGCACATTTCCCATCTTTGCTCGCTTATAGAGAGCAGAGTTGACGGACTTAAGATAAACGTATATCCAATAAAAAATAATTTCTTTGGAGAGGAGATAACCGTGTCGGGACTTCTTACGGGTACTGATATGGAGGAACAGCTAAGGGGCAAGGAGCTTGGAGAGTGCCTATTGATACCCTCGGCAACGCTTCGCTCGGAGGGCGACCTTTTCCTTGACGGAAAGACGCCCGAGGAGCTGTCAGACGCTCTCGGAGTTGCCGTGAGGGCGGTGGAGAACCGAGGCGACGACCTCGTTTGCGCAATACTTGGGATTTAAAGAAAGGAATTTGATATGGCAAAACCTGTTGTTGCGATAGTGGGCAGACCGAACGTCGGTAAGAGCACACTTTTTAATAAGCTTATAGGAGAGAGACGCTCGATAGTTGAGGATACACCGGGTGTCACACGCGACAGAATATATGGCGAGACCGAGTGGAGAAACAAGCATCTAATCATAATAGACACGGGAGGAATCGAGCCCAAGACAGACGATATAATACTCAAGCAGATGAGATTTCAGGCTGAGGTCGCGATAGAGACTGCTGACGTTATAATATTTATGTGCGACGTCCGCACGGGACTTACCGCCGACGACAGAGATATCGCGGTAATGCTTCAGAAAAGCGGAAAGCCGATAGTTCCTTGTATCAACAAATGCGACAGTATCGGCGCGCTCCCCTTTGAGTTTTACGAGTTCTACGAGCTCGGCTTTGATTGCGAGCCGATAGCTGTTTCCTCTATTCACGGAAGCGGCTCGGGCGACCTTCTTGATGCCGTAGTCAAGGCTGTCGGAGACTGGGACGAGGCGGAAGAGGAGGACGACAGCATCAAGGTAGCTGTTATAGGCAAGCCGAATGCGGGAAAATCCTCGATAATAAACAAGTTTATCGGCAAGGAGAGACTTATCGTTTCAAATATTGCCGGAACGACGAGAGACGCCGTTGATACTCAGGTAGAGAACGAATACGGAAAGTTTACCTTTATCGATACGGCGGGAATCAGAAGAAGCTCGAAGATAAACGACAAGATAGAGAAATACAGTGTCCTTCGCGCGCACATGGCGGTCGAAAGAGCAGACGTTTGCCTTATTATGATAGACGCGGGCACGGGAATCACCGAGCAGGACGAAAAGATAGCGGGTATCGCTCACGAGGCGGGCAAGGCTTGTATAATAGTCGTCAACAAGTGGGACAGCATAGAAAAGGACAATAAAACTGTAAATCAGTACAACGAAAAGATACAGACGGCTCTCGCGTATATGCCGTATGCTCCGATAGTTTACGTTTCGGCTCTCACGGGTCAGAGAATAAACACGCTTTACGAGCATATAGTCTACGTTCACAATCAGGCTATGATGAGAATATCCACAGGTATGCTCAACGATGTGCTTGCTGAGGCTACGATGAAGGTACAGCCCCCGTCGGACAAGGGTAAGAGACTCAAGATATACTATATGACGCAGGTCAGCGTAGCGCCCCCGAGCTTTGTTATCTTCTGTAACGACGCAGAGCTTTTCCACTTCTCTTATCAGAGATATCTTGAAAATTGTCTGCGCCAGACCTTCGGCTTTAAGGGAACGCCGATAAAATTGATAATAAGAATGAAGGGCGAGGAGATATAAAGAATTTCGATAGCGTCGCGGCGCATAGCTTCGAGACTGTGAGAATATCTTCAAAAATTTCGACTTATCCCGAGATAAGCGATAGAGAAAGGAACTATAAATGTTCGTAGATAACGTAAGAATTTATATAAAAGCAGGCGACGGAGGAAACGGAGCAGTTTCCTTCAGACGTGAAAAATACGTTTCGCACGGCGGTCCTGACGGTGGCGACGGCGGTCACGGCGGAAATATTGTTTTTCGTGTTGACAAGGGTACGAATACCCTGCTTGCATTCAAATACAGGCACAAATTTATAGCTCAGAACGGAGGCAACGGAGGCGGAGCGAAGTTCCACGGAGCGACTGCCGACGACCTTGTGATACCTGTTCCCCCGGGAACGCTTATCAAGGACTCCGAGAGCGGAAGGATAATACACGATATGACAGAGGGCGACGGAGCTGACTATATCTGCTGCAAGGGCGGCAGAGGTGGCTGGGGCAACAGACATTTTGCCACGCCTACCCGTCAAGTTCCTATGTTTGCCAAAAGCGGTACGAAGGGAGAGGAGAGAGAGGTAATACTTGAGCTCAAGATGCTCGCCGACGTCGGTCTTATAGGCTACCCAAGTGTTGGAAAGTCGTCTATCCTCGCGCGTATCAGCTCGGCAAAGCCGAAGATAGCCGACTACCATTTCACAACACTTTCTCCAAATCTCGGCGTTGTATCAACGGGCGGAGAGAGAGGCTTTGTTGCGGCGGATATCCCCGGACTTATTGAGGGCGCGGCTGACGGAGCGGGACTTGGACACGAGTTCTTGCGCCACGTTGACAGATGCAGACTTCTGCTTCACGTTGTTGGTATCTCCTGCTTCGAGGGCAGAGATCCTATTGAGGACGTAAAGCTTATAAACTATGAGCTTGAGCGTTACAGCCCCGAGCTTGCTTCCCGTCCGCAGATGATACTCGCAAACAAGAGCGATGCGCTTGACGAGGAAACGGTGGACGTAAAGGCCTTTGAGAATTTTGTAGCCGATAACGGTTGGGAGCTTTTCTACGTTTCAGCCGCTACGGGTGCGGGACTTGACGATATGATAAAGCGTGTTGCCGAAATGCTTGAGGAGCTTCCTCCTCTTAAGATATATGATTCCGAGGTGCAGAGCGAGGACGAGTTTGTAGTTAACGCCAAGGAGACAGTGATACGCCGTCAGAATGACCTTTATATCGTTGAGGGCGAGTGGCTCTACAACCTTATGGGTCAGGTCAACTTTGATGATTACGAGTCGCTGAATTTCTTCCAGAACGTGCTCAAGCGCAGCGGAGTTTTTGAGGCTCTTGAGGCAAAGGGCTGTAAGGACGGAGACACCGTATCGATATACGATTTTGAATTTGACTATATAAAATAAAAAATAAGATTAGAATAAGGAGATCTACTATGAACATATGGCACGATATTGACCCCTCTATGATAAGCTCCACGGATTTTTCAGCCGTTATAGAGATACCTAAGGGAAGCAACTGTAAGTATGAGCTTGACAAATACACGGGACTTCTTCGTCTTGACAGAGTTCTGTATACCTCTACTCACTATCCCGCAAACTACGGATTTATACCGAGGACCTACGCTGACGACGGCGACCCGCTTGACGTGCTCGTGCTTTGCGCCGAGTCTATTCATCCGCTTACGCTTGTCAGAGTCTTTCCGATAGGAGTTATGCGAATGATAGACGGCGGAGCTATTGACGACAAGATAATCGCGATCCCGTTCTCCGACCCCTCGTATAACAAAATAAAGTCTATCGACGAGCTTCCCGCGCATATATTTGATGAAATAATGCACTTTTTCACGGTATATAAGCAGCTTGAAAACAAGCAGACCGCGGTCAAGGAGCTCTTTAGCAGCAAGGAAGCGATAGAAATAACAGAGGCGGCAATAGCTGCTTATAACGATAAGTTTTGTTCTGAAAAATAACTTACCGCGGAGGTAAAATTATGGATATCAACAGAAAAGAATACAAAAGCGTCTCAAACTGTATAGGCTGGGGGCTTTGTATCTTTTTAGTAATGATAAACGGCATATCGATTTTGCGAGTTCCAATCTCTGAGCTTCTCTTTGAAAATCTCATGTATGACACGTATTACGTTGTTGATTCGCTCATATTCGATATCATTGGATATATGGCTTCGTTTATCCTGCCTGCCATAATAATAAGACGCCGTCTTAAGAAAAAAGGACTGCTTCAGCCTATAAAACAGGACACCGGAAAGCTGACGGCGACATCTCTCTTGCTTATTCCTATCGGAGTGTGGGTAACTCAAGCGGTCGGCAATATAAACGTGATCATAATGGAGATGTTTGGCACGTCGGAGGCGTATGCTGAGCTTGTAGGGGCTAATTCATCTGAATATTATTTCGGATATGAGATAGCCTTGATGTTTATTTCGATGGCTATCGTTCCTGCCGTCGCCGAGGAGTTTTTGTTTAGAGCCACGGTGCTTTCAAATCTCAAGCCATACGGCAAGGTGATGGCGGTCGTAGGAAGCTCACTTCTGTTTGGTCTTATGCATCAGAATCCTTATCAGCTTATCTATACGACTGCGGCGGGACTTGTTATGGGATATGCATACCTCAAAACAGGCTCTGTCTGGTGTCCGATGCTGATACATTTTTTCAACAACGCGTATTCGGTTGCAAATCAAGTCCTTCTCGCAAACGCAGAGGAGGAGGTCGCTATGGCTATCATAGTGATCTTCGAGATGCTGCTTGCCGTTGCGGCTATTATATGTCTTGTTCGCTACATCAAGAGAATGAGAGCCGAAAAACGCCAAAAATACAAGGACGGAAGCTTTGGAGTTTTGCTTGAGGAGTCGAGCGATTATTCAAGCAAGCCCGTAGAAAATGGAAGGATAAGAGGATTTTTCTCACCCGGTATTGTGGTATTCGTTACCTTGACGCTTGTGTTGTCATTCTTGCTTCTGATACAATTGATGGCTATGAGCGGAGGCGCTGCTTGATGGATAATAAAGACGTAGACTTTATGAGGCGGGCTATCGAGCTTGCGAAAACGGCGGCGAGTATGGGAGAAGTTCCCGTTGGAGCGCTTATCGTGCGAGACGGTGAAATAATCTCCGAGGCGTATAATCTGAGAGAGACTAACGGTATATCTACGGCTCACGCCGAGCTGCTTGCGATAGAGGACGCCTGCCGAAAGATGGGCTCGTGGAGACTTTGCGGAGCGACTCTTTACGTCACGCTTGAGCCCTGTCCGATGTGCGCGGGTACTATTATAAACTCGCGTATCGACAGAGTCGTATACGGCGTTGAGGACGCAAAAGCGGGCGCTGTCGGCAGTGTTATAGATATAAATCGCTATCCCTTCAATCACAGCTTTGAGGTGACAAGCGGAGTTTGCGCGAAGGAGTGCGCCGAGCTTTTGTCAGAATTTTTTAAATCAAAAAGAAAAGATAATTGCTTTTGAAATTTTTGCTTGAGCTCTCATAAATTTCAAACTTTTTTAACTCTTGACACGCTCAATTATATTGACAAGTATAATGTAAGATGTTATAATACAAATGGCGTATTTTATGCCTAATGATATTAATTAAATGAAAGGTGCTTTTAATGAATAACGAAATAACCTTTTCTATGCTTTGGCTGGTTTTAAAGAAATCTTGGATAAAGATAATCATAATAGCCGTAGTCGCTATACTTTTGATGGGCTTGTTTTCACATTACGTAATAAAGAAGGAGTATTCATCTTCTATAACCTTCTACGTTATAAACGCAAATACCTCTGCCGATTATACGCAGACATCATTGCTCGCTGCAAGTACGCAGCTCTCGAATGACTATATCAGGATAATTCAGAGCGACGAGATGCTTAATGCGCTTACAGCGGACATAAAGGAAGAGCACGGACTTGAATATACCCCAAACGGAATAAGAGGAATGATAAGTTCAAAGGTTGAGCCCGACAGCTCTATGTTTGAGATAAAGATCACCAGTCAAAACAAAGAGCACGCTTATATAATTGCTGAGTATATCTGCGAAAACGCGCCTGAGGTTCTTCAAAGAGTAACAAAGCCGTGGATGTTTGAAGGAAAGACGGCGGAAGAATTGGCGGCTCAAGAGAAAGATACGACAGAGTGTGTAAGTATTATTAACTATCCGCATGAGGCCCTCACTCACGATTCGCCCAACGTTGCTAAAAATGCTATCCTTGCGGGAGCAGCTGCGGCAATTCTTACATACGCCGTTTGTTTCCTGTTCGTCTTGTTTGATACTATTGTAAAGAACGAAGACGACATTAAGGAATTTACAGAGAAGTATCCTTTGATTGGAATCATTCCTTCATGGTATACAGAGTGATCTGATAGGAGACTGTTATGAAAAAGAAAAAAATGAAATTATCAGGTGCAGAAGATAATTACTCTCTCATAAATGAAGATACGCCTTTTGCGGTAAAAGAGGCTTTCGGTCTTTTGAGAACGAATATACTTTACACCCCCAACAACGGCGAGGGCGCTCCCGTATACGGTGTCGCTTCTGTCGGAGAACGCTCGGGAAAAAGTACGGTCATTTCAAATCTTGCGTATTCCTTTGCGCAGTCTCAAAAGAAGGTGCTTTTCATAGATGCCGATATGCGTTGTCCTGTGCAACACAGGTTTTTTGGCTATGAGAAGGACGCAACAGGTCTTAGTGAGATACTTTCGGGAATCGTTGCGGACGCGCACGAGACGATTATAAAGACAGACAACGAATATCTCGACATCATTCCCAGCGGTCATATTCCGCCCAATCCCTCAGAGCTTGTGCTCAGTCCTAAATTGGGCGAGTTTATTAGCTTGATGAAAAAGGAATACGATTATATTTTCGTTGATTTTCCGCCTGTCGGAGTTGTTCCCGATGCGGTTTCTATGGTGAATTATGTCAGCGGATATATTTTTGTTATCCGCGCAAACGTTACCGACAAAAAAGGTATTAAGGAATGTATAGATAACATTGAAAATGTTGGCGGAACGGTCGTGGGTATCGTTCTTGATGACGTCAACTATAAGGACGGAATGTTTGGTGTTAAGTACAACGATAAATACGGTAAATACGGTAAATACAGCAAGTATAGTAGATACGGTAGATACGGTAGGTACAGTTATTCCCACTCCGTAAAGAACAACTCTGAATCAAAAGAGTAAAAGGGAATTAAGGTTTAGATGATAGATTTTCATTCACATATTTTGCCACACGTTGACCACGGCTCAAATAGCTTTGACGAAGCCAAGGCACAGCTTAGCCTTGTAAAGACGAGCGGAGTTGAAACGATAGTTGCCACACCGCATTTCTATCCCCACGTACATAATATTGAGGATTTTCTTTCGTCGGTGGATGCGGCGGCAGAAAGGCTTTCGGCGCTGAAAGAGGAATATCAAGGCTTGCGCGTTTGCTTGGGCGCTGAGGTCCTCGTTTGCGATACGCTTGATAAAATGCCAAGTATTGAGAGTCTTTGCATCAGAGGAACGAATGTTTTGCTTCTTGAAATGCCTTCTGCGATAAGCTGGAGCAGATATATTCAGAGCGTGGAGAATATTCTCGACGCCGGATATACGGTGGTGCTTGCTCATATTGACAGATATATGCCGCACTATGAGGAGGGAATAGATAAGCTCTTGAGGCTTGGCGCAAGGGCGCAGATAAATGCCGATTCGCTCGTTTCCTTTTTCTCAAGAAAAAAGCTTATGCCCTATATAGAGGGCGGCGCGGTGTATGCTATCGGAAGCGATCTTCACGGCGCGGACAAGAAGAGCTATAAATCATTTGTCGGTGTTGAGAAAAAAATCGGAACACAGAATTTTGAAATGATACAAAAATTCTCCGCAGAGCTTTTGCAGAATGCGGAATCGATATTTTAAATCTCAAAATAATATAATAGAGGGCTGACTAAGTGTCAGCCCTCTATGTTTATGTTGGGGTTTTTAGTTACTTTCTGAATTTTCAGAAAGTAACCAAAGAAAGATAGTTTGTGTAGAGGTTTTATGTTACTTTCTGGATTTTCAGAAAGTAACCAAAGAAAAACAAGAAAGGAGAGAGCACAAAAAGCTCTCTCCTCTCTTGACACACCTCTCACATCAACACGGAAATCTATTATTACGTGCGTCCCGAGGATTTTGGTTAAATCGTTTGTGTGGAAAATTTGCTTGTTATGCTGTTGTGGTGATATTGCGGAAAGCGATTAATTTATAATAAAAATGCAACTCGGCGGGTATGGTACGAGTGTTTATAGCAGATTTCACCATCGTGGGATAAATAGAAATTAAAAGCATACGACACCCGAAGCTCGGGGGCAGGCACTGCCTGCGGTCCGCCGTGTTGCTACATTAGAGAAAAATAT
>JAZSBF010000008.1:0-3203 GCA_045602205.1 Eubacteriales bacterium | reverse complement strand
TGGTCCATTACCATAGATATCTTTTCATTGTCAAATACAGAGTCAAATCCGCTCTTTTTGAACTCGTTGATAGCAACGGGAGACGTGATATCGTTTCCGAGTACCATATCAAGCTTTGCCATAATAAGCTGACCTGCTCTCACAGATTCAAGCCCTGCGTGCGCCGCAAGTATCTTCTGTGTCATCGTCATAGCCATTTATATCACCTCTTAATTATGATTATTTAGACAAAAGTTTACGGTTTATCGCCGACACGATAGCGTTGATAGACGCCGAAATAATATCGTCGTGAACACCCGCGCCCCAGCTTACAGTGCCGTCACCAAAGGTTACGCTGACATAGGTTACAGCCGCCGATGTCGAACCTACCGAGAGAGCGTGCTCTGTATAAGTGAGGTTGGAATATTCAATACCAAGGTGCTTCATAAGCGCGTTACTTACCGCGTCAAGTCGTCCGTTACCGCTTGCCGATACGTCGATATGTCCCTCGTCGGTATCAAGCGTAAGGATAGCCTTCATACTGTCGTTCTTTCTGACAAAGTGGTAGTCAACAACGACAACGGGAGCGGAAATATTGATATACTCGTTAACAAATATATCTCTTACCTCGTCGGGAGTAAGCTCCTTGTGCGAACGGTCGGAATAGCCCTTGACGGTGTATCCAACGTTCTCGCGCATCTTGGAAGGAAGAATATATCCGTAATTGTGCTCAAGCAGATATCCGATTCCACCCTTGCCCGACTGAGAATTGATTCTGATAACGTCTGTTTCGTACTTTCTTCCAACGTCCTCGGGATCGATGGGAAGATAAGGCACCGTCCAATGAGGACATGTATTATCCTCACGCCACTTCATACCCTTTGCGATAGCATCCTGATGTGAGCCCGAGAATGCCGCAAACACGAGCTTGCCCGCGTAAGGCGTACGGTCGTAAACGTGCATACGTGTAACTCTTTCGTATACCTCTGTTATGCGGGGCATATCGCTAAGGTCAAGTCCGGGATCAACGCCCTGCGAGAACATATTGAGCGCAACCGAGATGATATCAACGTTACCTGTTCTCTCGCCGTTTCCGAAAAGTGTTCCCTCAACTCTGTCAGCGCCCGCCAAAATACCCATTTCGGTATCGGCAACCGCGCATCCTCTGTCGTTATGGGGGTGGAGAGATATGAGAACGTTCTCACGGTATTTGAGATTTTCTGACATATACTCTACCTGATTTGCGTATACGTGAGGCATAGACACCTGAACCGTAACAGGAAGATTTATTATGACCTTTCTGTCAGCCGTGGGCTTCCATACGTCGAGAACCGCGTTGCATATCTCAAGCGCAAACTCGGGCTCAGTACCCGTGAAGGATTCGGGAGAATACTCAAAGCGATACTTGTTACCGTTTTCGGCGTTGTACTTATTGAAAAGCTCCGCGCCTGCGATAGCGATATCGATTATCTCCTGCTTCGACTTCTTGAACACCTGCTCACGCTGAGCCACAGACGTGGAGTTGTAAAGATGCACGATAGCGTTCTTTGCGCCTCTGAGACTCTCAAAGGTCTTTTTGATTATATGCTCTCTCGACTGTGTAAGCACCTGAACGGTAACGTCGTCGGGAATGAGGTTTTCCTCAATAAGAGTGCGCAAGAATTTATACTCTGTATCGGACGCCGCGGGGAATCCGACCTCTATCTCCTTAAAGCCGATATCTACGAGAAGCTTGAAGAACTCAAGCTTTTCCTCAAGGCTCATAGGAACCATAAGAGCCTGATTTCCGTCACGGAGGTCAACCGAGCACCATACGGGAGGCTTTTCTATATAATTCTTTTTGGTCCATTTCATCTCGCCTGCGGGAGCGGGAAAAAACTGTCTTGTATACTTGTTTACGTTGTTCATTGCGAGTTGCCTTTTTAACTTGCCTTGCGGCATCCTTTCTCGTTATTATTTCATAACGGCGCCGTTTTCAGCACCGCTGACAAGCTTCGAGTAGCGGGAGAGCCAGCCTGTCTTTATATTGGGTTCTCTCTTTACGTAGGTCTCTCTTCTCTTTGCGAATTCTTCGTCGCTGACCCTTGCGTTAAGAGATGCGTTCGGAATATCTATTTCTATGATATCGCCCTCACGGAGAAGCGCGATATTTCCGTCGTCAGCCGCCTCAGGACTTACATGACCGATAGACGCTCCTCTTGACGCGCCCGAAAATCTTCCGTCTGTTATAAGCGCGACTGTCTTATCAAGCTTCATTCCCGCAAGCGCGCTCGTGGGATTGAGCATCTCTCTCATTCCGGGACCTCCCTTAGGTCCTTCGTATCTTATAACGACAACGTCACCGTCAACTATCTTGCCCGAATAGATCGCCGCGATTGCCTCGTCCTCTGAGTCAAATACTCGCGCAGGACCGCTATGAGTAAGCATTTCGGGAGCGACAGCGCTTCTCTTTACAACAGAGCCGTTCTGCGCGATATTTCCCCAAAGTATCTGAATACCTCCGGTAGCGCTGTACGGAGTCTCGATAGGCCTTATGGATCTTGTATCCTTTATGTAAGCGCCCTCGATATTCTCGGCAACCGTCCTTGTAGTAACCGTGAGAGCCGTTCCGTCGATAAGTCCCTTCTTAAGCAGCTCTGCCTGAACTGCGGGGATACCGCCCGCCATATCGAGATCCTGCATGTGCGTAGGACCTGCGGGAGCGAGGTGGCAGAGATTTGGAACTCTGTCACTCATCTTGTTAAAGAGGTCAAGGTCAAGCTTAACGCCCGCCTCGTTGGATATCGCAAGAAGGTGAAGCACGCTGTTCGAGCTGCATCCAAGCGCCATATCGCAAGCAAGCGCATTCATTATAGATTTTTCATTGATTATGTCACGTGCCGAGATGTTGTTCTTGACAAGCTCCATAATAGCCATACCCGCGTGCTTCGCGAGTATAATTCTCTTGTTGCTTACAGCGGGGATAGTTCCGTTGCCGGGGAGAGCGATACCGACTGCCTCGCAAAGACAGTTCATACTGTTTGCTGTATACATTCCAGCGCAGCTTCCGCAACCGGGACAAGCACCTGTCTCACATTCATTGAGCTTGCACTCATCAATTATACCCGCCTTGTACGCGCCGACAGCCTCAAAGAGCTTTGAAAGGCTGACCTCTTCTCCGTCATATCTACCCGCAAGCATAGGGCCTCCGCTGCATACGAGCGCGGGAACGTTCATTCTGACCG
>JAZSBF010000007.1:0-2065 GCA_045602205.1 Eubacteriales bacterium | reverse complement strand
ACGTCTCAAATCTGCCTATGCTCGCCTGCTTCGTCGTATTTTTCGCAAACGATATCTACGGCTTTATAAGTTGGAAGCGTATGCAACAAAGACAGAAAATATAAATAAAATCGGGAGTATATAAATGCTCCCGATTTTATTTATGTATCTTTTTGTTTAATACTTAGAACGACTATCGCGCTAAGCACCAGACAAATGCCTATTACGGCGAGGAACGAGGGATATTCCTTGAATACGAATATCCCGAAAAGAGCTCCGCCCACGGGCTCGAGAGATGCGAGAATAGACGCCTTTGAGGACTCCATTCGCTCAAGTCCCATAGAATAGAATATGTATGGCAAAAAGCCCGTAACAAGTCCTATTCCGACGATCCAGACCCAAACTGTATAGTCTTGGGAAGCCACGCTCGTTGTAAGCAGCTTCCAATCTGTAATGAAAGAGCAGCTTGCCGCGCAAAACAAAAAGGTGTAAAAAACGATAGTCCACGAGCTATATCCGCGGTTTATCGCGTATCTTCCAAAAATTGAATAGAGCGCGTAGAAGAACCCCGAGCTGATACCCATAATGATACCAAAAAGGTTAACGCTCTCAGAACCGAGTCCCGATACGAGAATACAGCCGACAAAGGAGAGAAGGAGCGCCAACAGCTTTTTGAAGGTCAGCTTCTCTTTAAATAGAAATAGGCTCATTATCATAACGAAGGTGGGAGCTGTGTAAAGAAGCACGCCCGCCGTCGCAAGACTTGTAAGCTCTATTGCCGTAAAATAACAGCAGGAGAAGAAAAGCAGGCTTATTATACCTGTTCCTATAAAGCACCAGATGTCCCGAAGCTTTATCTTAAACATTTCTCGATGGAAAATAAGCAGATATCCGCCAAGGAAGATAAGTCCGACGGTTATTCTGAGCTGAGCTACCTCAAAAGATCCAAGTCCTATCGCATTGAAATGCCTTGAGAAAACTCCCATCGTGCTCCAGAGTATTGCCGCGAGCATTACGTAAAGAGCATCTATTGTTTTGTTAGATCTCATAATAAAGAATTCCTCCAAAAAACCGCTTTCACTATCGTTTTGACAGTAAAAGCGGTATTTTTGATTTGTTGATCTGTTTCTAATTAGCCAAGCTTAGCCTGGTTGATCTTAATGCCGGGGCCCATAGTGCTTGCGAGAACGCAGCTCTTAATGTACTGACCCTTTGCAGCAGCGGGCTTAGCCTTGATAACAGCGCTTACGAGTGTGTTGAAGTTCTCAGAGAGCTTCTCAACACCGAAGGATGCCTTACCGATGGGGCAGTGGATGATGTTTGTCTTGTCGAGACGGTACTCGATCTTACCTGCCTTAGCCTCTGTTACAGCGCGAGCAACGTCGGGAGTAACTGTTCCTGCCTTGGGAGGGGGCATAAGACCCTTAGGACCAAGGACTTTACCGAGCTTACCGATAACACCCATCATATCGGGGCTTGCGATAACTACGTCGAAGTCGAACCAGTTTTCTGTCTGGATCTTTTCAGCGTACTCAGCTCCGCCTGCGTAATCAGCGCCTGCGTCGAGAGCCTTCTGAACGTTGTCACCCTTAGCGAAAACGAGAACCTTTACCTTCTTACCTGTTCCGTTGGGGAGAACAACTGCGCCTCTGGCCTGCTGGTCTGCGTGACGGGAGTCAACGCCGAGACGGATGTGGAGCTCTATGGTCTCATCGAATTTAGCCTTCGATGTCTGGCAAACAAGCTCAAGAGCTTCAGCGGGCTCATAGAACTTGCTCTTATCAATAAGCTTTACGCTATCTGTATATTTCTTTCCCATTGTTCAAACCCTCCTCAGTCTTCAACAACAACGCCCATGCTGCGAGCTGTTCCTGCGATCATAGACATAGCAGTTTCGATGTTAGCAGCGTTAAGGTCGGGCATCTTTGTTTCAGCAATCTTGCGAACCTGTTCTTTAGTGATCTTCGCAACCTTTGTTTTGTTCGGCTTATCCGAACCGGACTCGATTCCGCAAGCCTTCTTTATAAGAACGGGAGCGGGAGGAGTTTTTGTGATGAATGTGAAGGAACGGTCAGCATAAACTGTG
>JAZSBF010000006.1:0-16289 GCA_045602205.1 Eubacteriales bacterium | reverse complement strand
TAATTCAAGCGCAAGCTCAACGCCGTTCATCTCGGGCATATGGATATCGAGAAAGGCGACGTCTATCCGTGTTTCCGCTGCGGTCTGCAACGCGCTTCGCACGTCACGGCAAAGATACACGGTCGCGCAACCCGCAACCTCCTCAAGTGCGTGTTTCATCAGCTCCAATGCGTAATATTCATCGTCAACTGCCAATATGTTCATCGCCGTTTTCCTTTCTTTTTCGGTATTTCTATCGTTACTCTCGTTCCCACGCCTACCGTGCTTTTTACGCTCAACTCCCCGCGGCACATAGACGCGATCCTGCCTCGCACATTTTGAAGACCTACGTGTAGCTCGGTTGCCTCAGCGTCAAAACCTGCTCCGTCGTCAATAATTTCAATAACGTAATGCTCATTTTCCTCGTAAGTACAGATCCTTACAGAGCCGCCCTCTGCCTTTTTCGTAATACCGTGCTTTACGGCGTTTTCGACCAGTGGCTGAAGCGTCAGTGGCGGAACGCTGAAATCCTTGCACCCGATCGAGTAATTGACGTTCAGGCGTTCTCTGAACCTCGCCTTTTCGATCTTCAAATAGCACGCCACGTGCTCCATCTCCTGCTCAAATGAAATCAACTCCTCGCTTGTCAGCGTGGCGATATTTCTGCGGAGATACCGCGAAAAATCAATCGTCAGGTATTTTGCTTGTTTGGGAGAAGTATCACACATCGCTGCGATCGTTGACAGCGTATTATATATAAAATGGGGATTGATCTGCGAGAGCATTAAAGCGTTTCTTTGCGCCTCAAGCTGCTTTTGTTTGGTAAGATAGATGCTTGTATAAATGACCAAAATACTCACCGTAAATCCGGCATAGGTCAGGGATATTCCGTGAAACGTATAGTCTATAATCACGCCCGCAAGGGGGAACAGCGTGTAAACAAAGAATGCCAAACGGTTGATTTTTGCCGAGCTTTTGGCGAAGAAAGCCATAAGAGCAACGGCGAAAAATGAGAGAATAGGGAAGTTCAGATAAACCAAGCCCATTCCTATATTATCGCTGTGGTGCCAATGTCCGTGCTCGTTGACTGAAAACGCATATCCGAAGAATGCGTTTCCAATGCAAAACAGTAGGGAAAACGCGCACAGAACACGAAATATATTCAGAATACACGTAGCAGCACGGCTATTTGCATAAAGGGTTGCGATCAAATATCCCATAAAACTAATGATCGCGATTTGACAAGCGCAGGAGGCAATCGTGTTTGCACTCAAGGTCATAACGGAGAGGGAAGTCCGTCCTTCTCCGATCCAACCGACGATATCGGCAATCAGGGCAATCATAACCGAGACCTGCAAAAGCAAGAAATGCTTTGAACCGATTTTCTTGCTTGAAAATTCTTTTACGCATGACATAAGAATGATAAGCGTTATCACGAGCGCAAATGAGTCAAGCGCAATATTTATATAAGGCAAATGAATACTTGGCATTTTTCGTTCCTTTCATTTACTGCTCCAAAATCTTCTATACATTTGCATTATATCATAAAATTTCCCACATTTCAACATCAAAAAATAAAAAAAGAAAAACCTTGAAAACGTAGTGTCTCCAAGGCTTACTTATAGTAACGTCACCTCTGTGAATAATTATCCTTTTTTGTCGGGTTCGGTGTCTATATATTCTCTGCAGTCACCCGTAATGGCATCTACAATTAATTCCTCACATGGAATAACGGAATTTGGTGGCAGACTGTAGAAACTATCAGGTACGTGGTTACGATATCCTTCCATCTGCCAACAAATACGATAGCTCAGTGTATCGCTATTCGGCTTTTCTGATATAACTATTCTGTGTACTATTCTTGTTCCGGCAGCCCCCTCGCTCATTCCGCTTTCAAATCCCCAATAATTTGAAGCAAGCTCATAGGCTTTTTCTGAAGATATTGGATACTCACATGAAATATCAAGTGGAGAGAAGGTCGCTACTGTTCTGCGATTGGACATATAATAATCCGAAAATTCTCCACTCGCGATCTGCTTGCCACCCATATAAAATTCATTATCATCATATTCATAAGGGGAGCTTATTTTATATATTTCTTTGATACTTAATGATGATCCGTCAAATGCAATTTGACTTAATCCGCGAGATTCGTGAGAATCGATCCAATAAAAAGAACCGTCGGTATTTAAATTGTAGAAATTACTGCTGTAAAAGCAATAGCTGTAAACTTTGCCATTATGGTAATGTAACACTATATGATCTTTTGTTCCCGATTGAATAATGTATTCGTTGATTCCGTCTCCATCCATATCCAAGATCGCTTTGTTGAGAATTTCACATTCATCTAATCTTAAATTGTCACTTGGGAATCGGCAGGCTTTCAGCTTGATCTCGCCCAAATGTTCATCAATAACGCATATTTCGTCGTTTATCGCCGCCTCATACATATCCATAGCAATCTCTGCTTCGGTATAGAGTGACGCAAAAGTCAATCCCGAATATTTCTTGGTAGCTTCAGCTCCTGCAACGCTACCGAGATATTTACCGTATTGCTCGTCCAATGCTTGATATTCGGCTGCAGTAATAGTTTTCTTCTCCCCATCTACCAATTTATAGTATATAGTGTAAGCAACGTCTTCTATCCATTCATGTCCGTTTGTACCGTATTCGGCGATTAGCTCTAACTCTTTTCCACCGTCGGATATTTTATAAATAGCGTTTGTTGAATGATCGGCACCTCCGCTTCCGTTTTCGTGTAGTAATCCGTCTCCGTCTATCCAGCAAGAACCGCGGGGCATATAATTGCCAAGTAAAACAGGTTTTCCGTCTGCATAGGAGAATATCGCCATAATATAATAATCATTATTCATCAAGACAAGCTCGTCCATGCCGTCGCCGTTGAGGTCTTTCGTGGCGTATCCGCAAGAGAGCCGGTAAGGAGGAGACTTCTTAAAATCAAAGGTGGACCCAAAAAGCTTTTTAAAAAGCTCTTTTTCTTCCTCATTGACAATACCAAGCTCAGCGCAATAATCATCCATTGCCTCTTTGGAATCAACATACTTAGGGAGAATTTCAATTATACTGCGGTACATATTCAATATTTTGCTATAATCGACTACATTTTCTTGGCTTGGGTTGTCGGATGTTATTTCATCTGTTGTATCGTTGTTTGTATGATCATTTTCTTTTTCATTTATATTATTGCCATTACACGAAAACAGTGATAGTATAGTTACTAAACAAAGCAAAAAAGCAATATATTTTTTCATTTAAAATCCTCCTTTTTATCTCTAAATACTACTATACCATATCAAAAAATCGCTGTCAATAGGGTGGGGAAAAGATTTTTTAGAAGGCACTTTTTGAGGTCAAAGTGGAGCGTGGGTGGGGAAATCAAAAAAAACGGTAGGCTTTTAAGTGAATAACAGGACTTGCTACTCCGCCTCGCTCCGTGCCAAGTTTCCCTCGGGGTTCGACACCGCCATTACTTGATTGTTTACTCACCTTTAATAGTAAATAGCCAAGTTGCCCCATTTTGTATATGCCCTGTATTTGATTTTTCAATTGTCACAAGTACACTTGTATCTTTAAAATCAATTTTACCCAAAATAAGATTATTTCTATCATAAAAAGAATATTCTTCGTCTTTTACAGTTATAATCAAGTCAAAAGTAGTTAAACGATAAATACCCAAGCGACCTTCAAGTTCACCATTATCTTTGGAGATAATCACTAAATCATTTGGCGGAACAAGATCATCATGCCAAATACCTATATATTTTTCAAGATCGACTTTCGATAATATTTCTTCGCTTTGCGTTTGTGTTGATTGCGCATTGTTTTTGCCTGTGTCAATGTTATCGTCATTTTCTTGAAGACTTTTGCTAACAGATTCGTTGTTTGTATCTTCAATGTCTTTTGCAATGTCACACGAAAATAGCGAAAGTATCATTATCAAGCAAAGTAAAAAAGCAATATGTTTTTTCATTTAAACCCTCCCAAATTTTAATCTGTGAGGTCAGTATAACATACCCCCAAAAGCGTGTCAATACGGTGGGGAAAAGTTTTTTTATTTGACATTTTTTGAGTTCAAAGTGGTGGAAAAAACCTAAAAACGCAAAAAAGGAGCAGATGCTCCTTTTTCGTTGGTGCGGGGAACAGGACATCATTTAGTGATGTAATCAAGTGTTTAAAATCCGATCCAAAAGTGAAATATAAATTGTATAGAAAAATAGCTTGACTTTTTTGAGTAATGGTGATATAATTACACAGCAAGCTAATTTCAAGGAGGTATTAAATATGGAATGGCTAAAAAATACTCTTGACATTATAGTTTCTTGGGCAACAAATACAGGATTAAAACTGCTTATTGCACTTGTTCTTATGTTTGTTTCGTTCAAGATAATCAACTGGGTTGCTAAACGGATCATAAAAAATGGTGAAAAAAAGAAGCTCGATAAAACTATTGTAAAAACCATTTCGTATCTCGTTAAGATAGGCGGAAAAGTGATTGTTACGGTTTGTCTTGTCGGTTACGTTGGCATTGATACGAGTGCTATTACGGCACTGATCGCATCTTTGGGCGTTTGTATCGGACTTGCAGTAAACGGAGCAGTCTCAAATATCGCAGGAGGAGTTCTTATACTCGTTACGAGACCCTTCAAGGTGGATGATTTTATTGAAGCACAAGGCGTTTCCGGAACAGTTACAGATATCCATATGATAAGCACTAAAGTAGTTACGGGAGACAATAAGGTCGTACATATTCCCAACGGAGCGCTTGCGAACGGAAATATCATCAATTATTCCGAAAAAGAGCTTCGACGTGTTGACTTTAACTTTTCGATTGCGTACGATGCTGATTTTAATAAGGCAAGATCTCTCGTTGAAGATATTCTTAAGTCTCACGAGCTTGTACTTGATGAGCCCGCGCCTTTTGTAAGAATGTGTAAGCATGCAGCTTCATCTATTGATATAGTCGCACGTGCTTGGGTAAAATCCAGTGATTATTGGACGGTAAATTTTGACGTGCTTGAAAAAGTTAAGGCTGAATTTGATAAGAATCATATAGAGATTCCCTTCGAACAGATCGATGTTCACGTAAAAAACAATTAAAATGAGGCAACGTTCTTGGAAACAAGAACGTTGCTTTTAGTATGTTCATAAATTTTGATGGATAATAGCTATCATTGAAATGAAAACCGAACTTTTTTGCCCAAAAATCGACATTTTGAAAGAAAAAAGCCTCGAAA
Source organism: Eubacteriales bacterium (assembly GCA_045602205.1). Lineage (GTDB taxonomy): Bacteria > Bacillota > Clostridia > Oscillospirales > CAG-272 > HGM12713. The sequence continues at coordinate 11,055 of JAZSBF010000006.1, read as the reverse complement.
ACGTAGTGTTTTCAAGGCTTCCGATGGTGCGGGTAACAGGACTTGAACCTGCACGAAGGTAACCTCACTAGAACCTGAATCTAGCGCGTCTGCCAATTCCGCCATACCCGCGAATGAAATGAGCGTGGTATCATGTGCATAGCACAAAGATACCCGCATATTAAATTGTTTTTTGGGCAGCCGCGCCCGCGAGACAGCTTCAAACATAGTCGCCTTTATCGCATTTGCTCGAAATTCTCCTTGTTTGTGCGCCTTCTCAAACTCGCTTAATCAACCACAGGGCGCGCTCGTTCTCGAAGCTGCCAATTCCTGTTCCGCTGCGCTCCACGCCACGAACTGCGTTCGTGCGCTACCCGCGAATGAAATGAGCGTGGTATCATGTGCATAGCACAAAGATACCCGCATATTAAATTGTTTTTTGGGCAGCCGCGCCCGCGAGACAGCTTCAAACATAGTCGCCTTTCTCGCATTTGCTCGAAATTCTCCTTGTTTGTGCGCCTTCTCAAACTCGCTTAATCACCCACAGGGCGCGCTCGTTCTCGAAGCTGCCAATTCCTGTTCCGCTGCGCTCCACGCAACGAACTGCGTTCGTGCGCCACCCGCGAATGAAATGAGCGTGGATACTCACGAATTTTTTATAAGATACATAAATCTCACCTGATTATGATACCACAGAAAAGCTCTTGTGTCAAGAGCAAATTGAATAATTTGTGATGTGAAACTTTTTCAGCAAGTTTCTTGGGGTGCGCGAGGGGTCTTCTTTTCAAAGAAGCCCCCTCGCATAAAACTCCTTACACAAACTAACTTTTCAAGCAAATATAGTTTGTATGAGTATCATATAGACCGCCGTACCTGATGCGATACTAAGTATAGTATTCTTCCTCCAAAGGTGAAGTATCACGACTACCACGATGGCAAAAAGCTCGGGGAGTCCGTGCGAACCGCTCATAATATCCACGTTTCTGAGGCAGTATAATATAAGCATTCCCATTATTGCGGCGGGAAGGGCGTTTGACAGATGCTTGACCATCTTCGGCACGTCTCTTTTTCCTCCAAATATAAGGAACGGAGCAAAGCGGAGAGCTGCCGTAACTATCGCTATAATTGCGACGGTAAGCAGTATGTGGAGATTATTGTTCATGCTTTACCTCCTTTTTTTCAAAAAGCTTATAGAGGCAAAGTGTGCTTACGATGACTATCATAGTCGGAATAATAAAGCTGTGAGCGCCGAATAAAAGCAGACAAACGACCGAGGCGATTACTCCAAGATATGAGCTGAAGTGCTTTTTAGAGGCTTTCCATTGATTTATGAATACCACGACAAAGAGCGCTGTCATTGAAAAATCTATACCAGCGGTGGAAAAGGGAAGTATATTGCCGACAGCCGAGCCGAGAATCGAACCGACTACCCAATAGAACTGATTAAAGAGCGAGAGAAGAAAATAAAATTTGTTTTTATCGACGTCCTCGGGTATCTCTGTATCGCAGGCTATCGAATAGGTCTCATCGGTAAGCGCAAAAATAAGATAGGGCTTATATTTTCCCGTATCCTTATATTTTCCTATCATAGATATTCCGTAAACGATGTGTCTGGCGTTTACGGCGAGCGTCATAAGCGCTGTGGAGATAAGGGAAGCTCCGCCGCTTATAAGGTCTACCGCCACGTATTGCATAGAGCCCGCGAAAATGAAGACGCTCATAGCGGCAGTCCATAAGATACTGAGTCCCTTCGAGTGCATAAGTATGCCAAAACCGATACCGATAAGCAGATATCCCGCCATAACGGGAAGCGATTTTATAAAGGCGTATTTAACTGTTCCTTTGGTCTTGTTTTTCATTAGTTTCTCCCAAGATGAAGATTAAGACCTATTATACACCAGCTTTATGAATTTGTAAACAGATAATTGCTCAAAATATCTATTATAGGGTGAAATGGGATTGACTTAAGGTGGAAAATGTTGTATAATAAAAAAAATATACATTAAATTATACTAATCTTGATAGTTTTTGATTTATATTGTAAAGAAAGGCGGAACATAAATGGCGTTTTATCTTCGCGGTGTTCGTTTACCGCACAGAAAACACACGGCAGAGGCTGAAAGATTACCGTGCCCCGAAAATATCGTGTTACCTATGTCTATGCACATAGGTAGGGCTGCGACTCCCGTCGTTAAGGTTGGAGATGAGGTCAAGGTCGGTACGCTTGTTGCCGAGCAGGACGGAGTTATCTCATCAAGGGTCTATTCAAGCGTTTCGGGAAAAGTAAAGAAGATTGGAGATATGCTTGCGTCGGGCGGAAACAAGCTTACAACCATAGTTATAGAGTCCGACGGAGAAATGACCCCCGACGAGAATATAGCTCCCCCCGAGATAAGCTCGAAAGAGGACTTTATCTGCGCAGTCAAGTCAAGCGGAGTTGTAGGCCTTGGCGGCGCGGGCTTTCCCACATACGTGAAATTCAACGTTGAGCCAGAAAAGATAGACGAGCTTATAATCAACGGAGCTGAGTGCGAGCCGTATATCACCAGCGACTCTTACACTATGATAAACAAGAGTGAGGATATGGAGACCGCCATAAATCAAATCGTAAGATTTTACGGGCTTAAAAAGGTAATTATCGGTATAGAGAACAATAAAAAGGCGGCTATCGAGTCGATGAGACGTCTTGCGGAGAGGATCGACATTATGGAGGTCAAGGTACTTCCGAGCGTATATCCTCAGGGCGGAGAAAAGGTGCTTATATATCACACGACAGGCAAGGTATTGCCGCTTGGAAAGCTCCCCGCGGACGTTGGCTGTATCGTATGCAACTGCACGACGCTTGCAGCGATAGGAAATTATATAAAAACGGGAATGCCGCTCGTCACAAAGTGCGTTACCGTTGACGGAGGAGCTGTAAGGGCGCCTAAGAACGTCATCGCTCCGATAGGAACGCCGATATCCGAGCTTTTTGATTTTTGCGGAGGATTCTCTAAAGAGCCGACAAAGATATTATACGGAGGACCTATGATGGGAATATCCGTTCCCGACACCACAGCCCCCGTATTGAAGAACACTAACGCCGTATTGGCGCTCACCGAGGAGGAATCCAAGCCGCCGAAGCAGACGGCTTGTATAAAATGCGGCTCGTGCGTGAATACCTGTCCGTTTGGAATAAACCCTGCGGAGATAGCGCGCGCTTACGAGAAGGGAGACCTTGAGTCTGCTGAGAGAATTGGAGTTAATCTCTGTATGGAATGCGGCTGTTGCAGCTTTGTTTGTCCCGCGGTGCGCCCGCTCGTGCAGATAAATAAGCTTACCAAGGCGGCGCTCAGAGATGCTAAGTCAAAGGAGGAAAGCAAGAAATGACGAAGGATATTCATATTTCGGTATCCCCGCATATCCACAGCGGACATTCTACTCAAAGAATAATGCTTGACGTTATAATTGCGCTGCTTCCCGCGACGCTTGCGGGCACTCTGATATTCGGCGCTCGCTCTCTTGCGGTAGTGGCAGCGTGCGTTTTATCCTGCGTCCTCTCGGAAGCGCTATTCAACGTTATCGTAAAGAAGGGGCAGACGGTGGGAGACCTGAGTGCCGTCGTTACGGGACTTCTTCTGGCTCTTAATCTTCCCGCCAACGTTCCTCTTTGGCAGGCGGTGATAGGCAGCGTTTTCGCTATCGTTATAGTAAAATGTATCTTTGGAGGTATAGGAAAAAATCTTGTTAACCCCGCGATAACGGCGCGTGTTTTTATGATAGTTTCCTTCGGCGCGATAGCCGCGCCCGCGTATCCTAAAAATATGCCCGACGCGATATCGGGGGCAACTCCTCTTGTACTGATAGGCGAGGGAAATACTCCCCCTATAATAGACCTTTTGCTCGGACGTCACGGAGGCGCGATAGGCGAGACCTGCGCGATAGCGCTTCTTTTGGGCGGTGCTTATCTCATTATCCGCAAAACTATAACTTGGCACGTTCCTGTGTCCTTTATAGGCGGAGCGTATATTTTCAGCTTCCTCTTTGGCGGATTTGACCTGATGAGCGCGCTTGCGTCTGTTCTTTCGGGCGGACTTATCATAGGCGCTGTATTTATGGCTACCGATTACGTGACCTCGCCCTCGACACCTTGGGGAAAGGTAGTTTTCGGTCTCGGATGCGCCTTTATCACGGTCGTGATACGTATATGGGGAGTATATCCCGAAGGCGCATCCTTTGCGATACTTCTTATGAACATTCTCGTACCTTATATCGAAGCCTTTACCTCAAGACGACTGTTCGGAGGTAAGAGAGTATGAAAAAGTATATAAAAAGTATTATTTCGCTTATCTCTATCTGTCTTGCGGTATCTCTTTTGCTTGCGGTAACTAATCTTATCACAGCGCCGACCATAAAGAAGAACGAGGATGCGGCGGCAAACGCCGCGCTTCTTGAGGTGCTTCCCGACGGTGAGGATTTTGAGAAGGTAGATATCACTAAGTACACTCTGCCGTCGACTGTTGAGGAGGCATACCGTGAGAAGAACGGAGGCTATGTATTCAAGCTCAGAGCCTCGGGATATTCTCCCGATATGATAATTATGTGCGGCGTTACCTCTGACGGACGCGTCAGCGGCGCTCTCTGTCTATCAAGCGGAGAGACGCTCGGATATGAGCAGCTCTACGGAGATAATTTCAAGGGAAAGAGCTTGGACGAGATAGAGTCGGTTGACGTTATAGCGGGAGCTACCAAAACGACGTCTGGCTATCGCTCTGCAATAAAGGACGCCCTCAACGCCTTCACTATACTGAACGGCGGCTCGGTCGATATAAGGACCGAGGAGGAGAAGCTCGCTGACAATCTCGCAGCTGCGTTGCCCTCGGCTGACCGAAAATTTTCGCCTGTGTTTATCACAGAGGTGCTTGAGGGGGTTGACGCGGTATACAAGGCGGATAACGGAAGCGGATACGTTTACGTTTCGGCAGAAAACTTCTACGGACTTGACAAGGACGGAAAGGTCATATCCGAGGATATTTCCGCGGAAATAAAGACCTCGCTTGAGGCCTCGGCGAAAAAGCTTGCAGAGTCAAAGCTGACAGCACTGGATATAAGCGGTTACAGCGAGCTTCCCAAGGAAGTAAGCGCGGCAAGCAAGACCCAGAGCGGAAATTATGTTTTTGAGCTTCGCGCTTCGGGATACGGTATTCAGGGTCAGTATCACGCCTCGGGCGAGTATATAGTTATCCGTCTTTCTATGACCCCCGAGGGAAAGATAATCGCCTGCGAGACTGTGTCTCAAGAGGAGAGTGAGGGATACGGAGCGGCTTGCGCCGAATACAGCTTCTATTCTCAGTTCAACGGCAAGGACGAGACGAATTATGGCGATATCGACGCTATCTCGGGAGCGACTTATACAACAAACGGATATCTGAACGCTATAAAAAAGGCGTTTGACGCGCTTAAGATATTGAAGGGAGAGTGAAATAATGAAAAACAGTACTGATAAAAACAGCAATATTTCTATTCTCCTGCGAGGAATAATTGCGGAAAATCCCGTATTTATCCTCATTCTCGGAACTTGTCCGACACTTGCGACAACAACGAGCGTCATAGGCGCTCTCGGTATGGGACTTGCAGCGGCGGCGGTGCTTATATGCTCAAATATCGTTATCTCGCTTCTGCGAAAATTTATCCCGAGCACCGTCAGAATACCTTGCTATATAGTTATCATAGCGGGATTTGTTACGGTGGTGCAGATGTTTATGCACGCCTTTATGCCTGAGATGTATGAGCTTCTCGGCGTGTATCTCGCGCTTATCACGGTAAACTGCATAATCCTTGGAAGAGCCGAGATGTTTGCAGGCAAGAACGCGGTCGGAAGGTCGGCGCTTGACGGTATCGGTATGGGCATTGGTTTTACACTCGCGCTCCTTGCGATAGCTACCGTGAGAGAGGTGCTCGGAAACGGAAGCTTTGCAGGTCTAGCTCTGCCCATACTCTCGACCCATAAGATAGAATTTTTTGTGAAAGCTCCCGGAGGAATGCTTGTTTACGGCATAATGATAGCCGTAGTATACAAGATAACCAAGGGAAAAGGACCTAAGAAAAAGAGCTTCTCCTGCGAGGGCTGTCCCTCGGCGGGTGTTTGCAAAACAGGCGCTTGCGCTGAGAGCGTAGCGAGATTGGAGGACGAAAACAATGCTTAAAACTCTTGTTGTTATACTCATGTCCTCTGTGCTTATAAACAACTACGTGCTTAACAGATTTCTTGGAATATGTCCTTTTTTGGGCGTTTCAAAGAAGCTCAATCAGGCAGTCGGAATGGGAATTTCGGTAACTCTCGTTATGCTCGTGGCAACTGCGGTCACCTGGCCGATACAGAGACTTATACTCGACAAAGTCGGACTTGGATATATGCAGACGATAATCTTCATTCTCGTCATTGCCGCCCTCGTTCAGCTTATCGAGATAGCTCTCAAGAAGTTTATTCCCGCGCTTCACAAGGGGCTTGGGGTATATCTTCCTCTCATCACCACAAACTGCGCCGTTCTCGGAGTTACGATAAACAATATAACCGACGGATACGGCTTTATCGAATCTATGGTAAGCTCGCTCGGATGCGGACTTGGATTTCTTCTCGCTATGGTGCTTTTCTCGGGACTTCGATCTCGAATTGACGAAAGCGCTATTCCCGAATCCTTCCGCGGACTCGGAGCAACGCTTATCGCCGCTTCCTTCATTTCCTTGGCATTTCTCGGGTTTGCGGGAATTGTTGACAATCTGTTTGCGTAAGAGGGGGATAGTATGATCATTGACGTATTGATAGCCCTCGGTGTTGTGGGCGGAGTCGGACTTCTTGCGGGAGTGCTTTTGGCGCTCGCATCGCATTTCTTTTACGTTCCCGAGGATGAGACTGCGGCAAAGCTTCGCGAAGCTTTGCCGGGAATAAATTGCGGCGCTTGCGGATACAAGGGCTGTGACGATTATGCGGCGGCGATGGCAGAGAATAAGGCAAAGCCAAATCTCTGTGTACCCGGCGGAGCTGACGTGGCAGCGGCTCTTGGCGAAATACTCGGAGTAGAGACCGAGCTTGCGGAACCCAAGGTCGCGTTCGTTCACTGTAACGGAAACTGTGACGCCACCTCGAAAAAGGCGGTCTACGACGGCGTTAAGAGCTGTCGCGCGGCATCTATGGTGTACGGCGGACCCGACGCCTGCCTTTACGGCTGTATAGGATACGGCGATTGCGCTATGTCCTGTCCCACAAACGCCATATGTATAAGAGACGGAATAGCTCACGTTGACCCAAGACTCTGTATCGCGTGCGGACTTTGCGCGTCTGTCTGTCCCAAGAATATAATATCGCTTATACCAAGGGACGCTGCAAGCGTGGTAATGTGCAACAACAAGGACAAGGGCGCAGAGGCGAGAAAGGTGTGCCAAAACGCTTGTATCGCCTGCAGAAAGTGTGAGAAGAGCTGTCCCGAGAACGCGATTGAGGTTATTGACAATCTCGCGAGAATAGATTATTCAAAATGCTCGGGCTGCGGAATATGCGTATCTGTATGTCCCACAAAGTGCATAAGACCCGTAGACCTTTCAAAATAAAATGAGTAAAGAGAAAAAAGAAATGCTCCTGCCCGAAAAAGAAAAAAAAGAGGGCAGGAGCAGATACAGAAACGATATTTTGTTGGTGGCTCTTGTTTTGGCGGCGGCTATCCTTGGCGCTCTCCTTATCTCTTTTTTGAGAGAGGACGGAAAAACTGTTACCGTGAGCGTTGACGGAGAGCTTTTCGGTCAATACCCGCTCGCAGAGGATAAAACTGTTGAGATAGCCTCGGGCGAGAGTGGGGACAAGAGAAATCTCCTCGTTATATCGAACGGAAAAGCATACGTCAGCGATGCTGATTGCCCAAATCACGACTGCGTTCGCGTAAGGGCAATATCAAGCGAGGGCGAGACGATAATATGTGTCCCGAACCGAGTAGTTATTTCGATAGATTAGGAGGCTTTATGAGAACTAAAAGAATTGCCTTCCTAGGCGTTATGGCGGCTTTCGCTCTGGCTCTTTCATACCTTGAGCTGCTTCTTCCGCCGATAAGCGCCGCAGTCCCCGGAATAAAGATGGGACTTGCCAACATAGCTGTAATATTCGTGCTTTATAAGTTCGGAGCGAGGGATGCCGCGGCGGTCTCAGGGGTAAGACTTATTGCCGTCGCATTGCTTTTCGGAAGCGTTATGAGTTTTTTATATAGCTTTGCGGGAGCGCTGCTAAGCTTTCTCGTTATGCTCCTTTTGAAGCAAACCGGGCGCTTTTCCGAGATAGGTGTAAGCGCGCTCGGCGGTATCGCGCACAACGCCGCGCAGATACTTGTCGCGGCATTTATGTTCGATACGCCGCAGATATGGTACTATATGCCGATACTTGTCATAACAGGTACGGTATCGGGAATCCTTGTGGGCGTTGCGGGAGCTTTTTCTGTAAAACGCCTTGAAAAAATAAAATTTTAATAATAACCTCTGTTGTGAAGCATACTAAGATTGATAGCTGAAGAATTTATCGCAAAATTTCTGCTGAGCTGTCTAAAAAAGAAAAATGGAGATTTTTTATGAAAAAACTACTAAGCTCTGTTCTTATTATCTGTATGCTTCTTGCAACTCTCGCTCTTACATCCTGTAAGAAAAAAATGAACGAAAACGACACGATGATGAAGCTTGGCGTGGGTATTCACACCTCTCTTGAGAAGGCGACCGATGCCGATGGCGAGAACACCGGCAAGGGTCAGTCCGCCACCACGATAGCGGCAGTTTTGCTTGACGAGGACGGAAAGATAGTCAAGTGCAAGCTCGACTGTGCCGAAAATATCGTTGAGTACACCTCTGAGGGTAAATTCATTTCCACAGACGAGTTTAAGACCAAATACGAGATGGGCGCAGACTACGGTATGAAAAAGCTTGCGGGCGCTGCTCGTGAGTGGTTTGAGCAGGCGGACGCCTTTTGCGGAGTTGCCGTGGGAAAGACGATGGAGGATATTTCCTCGCTTGTCGCCGAGAACGGAAAAGGGAACACCGACGTTATAAGCGCGGGATGTACTATACAGGTGAGCGAATTCGTTTACGCGCTTAAGAATGCGATAGAATCGGCTAAGGATACTACCGCAAGCGCTCAGGACGACCTTTCTATCTCCGTCACAACAAAGCTCAGCGGCAAGGATGCGACAAAAGACGCAGAGGGGCATACCCAGCTTGATATGGCTATCCGCGCCGTAGCGCTCTCGCAGAGCGACAAAAAAGAAACGGCATCGGGCGAGCTTTCCGAGACTGTTAAATTTACCTTTGACGATAAGGGAAAATCTACCCTTCAAATAAAAAAATAATCCTTTTATCTGTTGGTCTGACCGAATTTTCGGTCAGACTCACTTACTTATTACTTATAAAGGAGCGGCTATGAAAAAAAGTGTATCTCTTTTTCTGCTTGTAATACTTATACTGCAAAGTCTTGCGTTTTCTTCCTGTGCGAAGAAAGATAAATACACCGCGAGCTCCTTTGATTATTTCGACACAGTCACCACCATCGTAGGATACGAAAAGAACAAAAAGAGCTTCGATGAGGTAAGCGACAGCATAATGGCGGAGCTTGAGGAATATCACAAGCTTTTTGATATATACAACGGCTACGACGGATTGAATAATCTTTATACCGTTAATTCGCTCTCGGACGGCTCTCACCTTGAGACCGAGGTTGACAGCCGTATCATAGATATGCTTTTATACGCCAAGGAGATGTATTATAAGACCGACGGCTGTGTGAATATTGCTATGGGAGGCTTGCTCTCTGTCTGGCACGACTATCGCTCGGCGGGGGAGAACGACCCCGCAAGCGCAGAGCTGCCGCCTATCGAGCTTTTACGCGAGGCAGCAAAGGCTTCCAACATAGAGGACGTAATAATTGACACCGAAAAAAGAACCGTCTTTCTTGCCGACCCCGATATGCTTCTCGACGTGGGCGCTATCGCAAAGGGATACGCCGTGGAAAAGATCGCCGAGCGACTTGAATCAGAGAGGATTGAGGGATACGTTATAAACGTGGGCGGAAACGTACGTACTCTCGGCTCAAGGGGCGACGGATTGGTTTGGCAAACGGGAATTGAAAATCCGAGCGACGAGGGAGAGCCATATCTCGCGATCCTTGGACTTCGCGGAGAGGCGCTTGTGACAAGCGGAAGCTATCAGCGATATTACACCGTCGACGGAAAGGATTATCACCATATAATAGACCCCGAAACGCTTATGCCTTCTGCGAGATATGTTTCGGTTTCGGTGGTATCAAAGGATTCTGCCGAGGCGGACGCACTCTCTACCGCGCTTTTTTGTATGGATATAGAGGACGGCAAGAGGACTCTTGACGCATTCGAGGGCGTTTTTGTGATGTGGGTGAATACTGATGGCAATATCGAATACTCGGAAGGCTTCGAAAATTACATCATAAAAAAATAGAATAAAATTTTTTCGCATATTGAAAAAAACTCTTGACAAAAGGGTCTTTATCAATTATAATAGTAACGTTGTATCCAAAATGGATACACCTCGCTGGTGTAGCACAGTCGGTAGTGCAGCTGATTCGTAATCAGCAGGTCGTGTGTTCGAGTCACATCACCAGCTCCAAAGAGTATCGCGAAACAGCGGTACTCTTTTTTATAGTTAGTTTGTGTTGGGATTTTTTGCGAGAACCTTTTGAGGAAGTTAGTTGATGTTTAGTTTTTTTGCGAGAACCTTTTGAGGAAAATTAGTTAATGTTGGGATTTTTGCGAGAACCTTTTGAGGAAGTTAGTTGATGTTTAGTTTTTTTGTGAGAACCTTTTAAGGAAAGGTTCTCACACTCTCCAAACCTTTTAAAAAAATTTATACACTGAAATCGATAGTTTACTGTTGCGCTCTCCTCGGACGGAGAGCGCATTTTCTATAAGCAAAACCTCGCGTTCGGAGCAAAGTTTTGCTGTTCGAGTGAGATTTTGCTTACCACTCCTCACTTGAGCTCCCGCCGTTACGGCTCGCGCCACGGTGTCCCTACAACAACGTTTGATGTTTTTTGCCTCT
>JAZSBF010000005.1:0-17311 GCA_045602205.1 Eubacteriales bacterium | reverse complement strand
ACAGCAAGGTCATAGGCTGTGGTATAGTGGTCTTTATCGTTTAGTCCGTGGGGATTTGTGAAGTGGGTGTTTGAAAGCCCCATTTCCTTTGCGCGCTCGTTCATCATATCGGCAAAGGCTTCGATACTGCCCGCCGTAGATATAGCTATCGCCGCCGCGGCATCGTTTGCCGATTGCAGAAGAAGCGAGTACAAAAGCTCCTCAACACTTATTCGTTCGCCCTCATAGAGATAGACAGAAGAGCCCTCTATTCCGACGGCTTCCTTTGGTATCTTAACTGTTTTTTTCAGATTTCCTTTTTCCGCCGCAACGAGTGCTGTCATTATCTTTGTAGTGCTTGCCATACCCATCTTTTTCTCATGATTTTTGGACATGAGGATATCTCCCGAATCGGCATCGATCAATACAGCGCTTTCGGCTGACAAAGACGGTTCTTCTCCGCCCACCGCTTCTACGTAAAAGACGGCAGAGGACAGTATTAACAACAGCGACATCGCTGCGGCGACAAATCTTTTCATTTTTCGACCTTCCTAAATCATATAACTTATTCAATTATATGATTGGAATGGCGATAAAATTACACGGTTTCCTTAGGCTCTTTGGAGAAGAGTGCTTTTACCTTGGAGATGATCTCGGGTGTGCGCTCAACGAGGTCAGCTATCTGATCTACGGGGTCGGGCTTGCCCTTGCTTGCTACGTTGATGAACTCAACCTCGCCCTCGCCGTCGATAACAAGGAATCCGATAGGAGCAACAGAAAGACCTGTTCCGCCGCCACCGCCAAAGTTCTGGGGCTTTGCGGTCTCTGCCTTTGCGCTGTAATCAACGCCGCCTGTTGCGACGCCGACCGATATCTTGGAGATCGGGATTATTGTTGTGCCCGAGTTTGTGATTATAGGCTCGCCCACAACTGTGTTTGCGTCTACAAGTGATCTTACGTTCTCGAGGGAGGATTTAATTATCTCCGGAATTTTGTTTTCGTTTGCCATAACTGTTTTTTCCTTTCAGTTTATTAAAATTTGTCTTTTTAGATTTGTGTATTTTCTGAGGAAGCCTCCGCTTCCTTGGGTGACTTTTTTGATTTCATCATCGCAAACAGGTGCTTTACAGCACGTCCGATTGCCGAGAATGCAAGGTCGAATACGTGCCAGACCCTTATCGAAAATCCAAGCTTTATGTCTATCGTTGGTGCATCGGCGGCATAGTCAAGGTCAATTTTTATGTCTGCCTTGTCAAGATTTTCAAAGTTCTTCACCGACTGGAGCGCGGGCATCAGGATGTTCAGCGACTGGCTGACAGCCCCGTATGCGATAGCTGTGGTTGCCGCGTCGCCTGTGGCTATCGTTACCTTTATTCTTGCGATTTTTATTCTGAGGTGCTTGAAGAACTTTCCAATCACTGTGGTGGCGATATCCGAGACCATCTTTATAATGGCAATAATTTCGGAAATGCTCTTCTTTTCCTTTGAGGCTTTCTTTTCTTCCTTTGCCTTTTCTTTTTCTTCGGCTGCTAAACGCTTCTTCTCGGCCTTCTTTCTCATATTTTCGCGTATCTTAGCCGCTTTTTTTGCACTCATACTGTGTGAGTATCTCTTTTCCTTTGACGGAAGTATCTTTATCTTAAGAAAAAGTACCCTTACATAAAGCTCTATATCGTCTGAATAAGCAATTACAACGGTAGCCTTGATAAGTCCGATAAAGAATATCACCGCCGCTATTATAAGTATTGTTATAAGAAATCCCGTTTTTCTCCCCTCCTTTTTTTCTTACTTTTCTTTTGAAAAAGAAAAGTAAGCAAAAGAAAACATTGGCGATAAAGTCAAAGTAATATTTAGTGTTTAATTTATCATTCTAAATTTTGCTTTAATTGTTTACCTTTTAAAAAAGAAAAGTAAGCAAAAGAAAACATTGGCGATAAAATAAATTTAAGTATCAATAAATTTAAAATTATTATTTACAATGGATACAGCTTATTATTCATCGTCTGCTGTATTGATATCGGTAACGCCTGCGTCTTCATCGGCAAGGTCTCCGTCGTCCTCGACTATCGGCGTTTCCTCCTTAGGTGGCAACATTATCTCGGTCGCGGGAAGCTCGGAAAGTGAATTTATTCCAAATACCCTGAGGAATTTTTCTGTTGTGACGTAGAGCATCGGTCTGCCGGGTGCATCGAGTCGTCCGCAGGCTTCTATGAGGTCTTTATCGATAAGCGAGTTCATAGCGTAGGAGCTGTCTACACCTCTTACCTGATCGACAAACGAGCGAGTAACGGGCTGATTATAAGCTACGACGGCAAGCACCTCCATTGACGACCCTGAAAGATTGCCGCCTCGTTTGATGCCAAGCGCCTCTCTTATATAGGGCGCATACTGCTCCTTGGTGGAAAGCTGGCAGGTCTCGGGGAACATAAGAAGATTTATTCCGCGCTTGGATCTTGCTCCGTTATACTCCTCGGCCATGTGTTCGATTATATTCTTTGTGTTTGCGACGTCAAGTCCCAACACCTCTGCTATCTTTGTATATTTTACGGGATATCCCGCCGCAAAGAGTATTGCTTCCACCGCGCTCTCAAGCGATTTTATTTGTTCAAGCTGTTCTTCCATGTCACTCTGCTCCCTTATCGTCGTTTATGTCGTATTCGCTTTTTTCTATCGTGCTTTCGTCTGTGTTAAGTATAAATCTCGTTGATGAATCAAGAAGCGCGTTTGACTCGTTTATATCGTCGGAGACGAGAAGCCTTCTTAGCTTGATAAGCTCAAGCACGCCGAGAAAGCTTGCTATCATATCGGGCAGGGTATTCTCGCCCATAATAAGCTCGTCAAGCGTGGCGCATCCGCGCGTCTCAAGCTTTTTTATTATTGAAACTATTTTAATCTCAACAGGTATTATCGGTTTGCTTATCATAGGTGTAAAGGTTGTGGTTGCCGCCTTTTCAAGCGCGTTATTATAGACGATTATGCGCCTCACGGCTGAGCAAAGGTCCGTCACCTGCTGATCCTGAACGAAGGTCCTGTCGACAGATATTTCATCGGTATCCTTGACCATACGTCCGCTGTAAAAGGCATAAAGCGGAGCGAGCTTTGCGGCGGCTTCCTTAGCTTGCTGATAACGGAGAAGGGCGTCTGCAAGCTGAGCTCTCGGGTCTTCCTCGTCTTCCTCGGTCTTGGGAAGAAGCATTTTGCTTTTTATCAGCATAAGCTCGCTTGCCATAACGATAAATTCGGAAGCAACGTCCATATTCAGTTCTTCAGCGCCGTTAACGTATTCCATATACTGATCGCAGATGAGCGCTATCGGGATATCGCTGATACTTACCTTATTCTTTTGTATAAGGGTGAGCAGAAGATCAAGAGGACCTTCAAACTGCTCCAGTCTGTATGTCACAGCTTCCATAGATGAAAATTAACTCCTTTAAAAACCTACCAATCTAAGCAGCAGATTTGTGATTTTGCCTGTTGTAAAATTCAATACGGGGTCAAGCACTCCAAACATAAGAAGGATAAGGAGAGCAAGTCCGATATATCTTTCGTACTTCATAATGCCGAAATAATATTTGGGCGGAAGGAAGACATAGAATATGCGTGAGCCGTCAAACGGGGGCACAGGGATAAGATTGAAGATCGCGAAGGTTACGTTTATCTGAATTCCTATGACCAGAAATTGCAAAAAGAGGTTGGCGATAAGAAGCGCGGTTTCGTTTGCAAAGTTTATGGGGAGCAAAAACGTATACGAAAGCTTAAGTAATATTGCAAATATGAGTGCGAGCAAGAGGTTTGAGACAGGTCCTGCCGCGCCTGAGAGCGCCATATCGCGTCTTGGATTTTTGAAATTTCTTGTGTTTATCGGAACGGGGTTTGCCCAACCTATTCCGAAAAGTATCATACATATAAATCCTATCGGGTCGAGGTGCTTTATAGGATTGAGTGTGAGTCTGCCCAGATTTTTTGCGGTTGGGTCTCCGAGCTTATTTGCCACGTATCCGTGAGCGGTCTCGTGGACAGAAAGCATAAGAAGAACTATTGGAAGTCGGAGGAGCAGCGTTATAATATATTGTCTTGTATCTCCTCCTGAGAGCAGGTTTGTAAGCATAATTTTACTCCGTTTATATGGGTTATATTACGTCGTTTGCCGTGATGTCCTCGTATGACTCTCTCTTGACAGCCACTCTTGCCTCTCCGTTCTTTACCATAACTATCGGGGGGCGGGGAAGTCGGTTATAGTTTGAAGCCATTGAATGATTATAAGCTCCGGTCACGAGCACCGCGAGGATATCTCCTCGCTTTGCCGATTGTATCTCCATATTCTCGCCAAGCAGGTCGCCCGATTCGCAACAGCGTCCCGCAAGTGTTGCTCGGTAATCGCGCGGAGCGTTTGCTCGGTTTGCGATAAGCGCCGTGTATTGCGACTGATAGAGAGCGTATCTCGGGTTATCGGGCATACCGCCGTCGACTGAGATATAGTTTTTAAATCCGGGTATCTCTTTTACAGACCCCACCGTATAGAGCGTAGCTCCCGCCGCCGCAACGAGCGAACGTCCGGGCTCGAGGATAACTCTGGGCATTTTAATGCTGTTCTTCGCGCAGAGCGAGGTAACGACCTCGGCTATATCCCTTACGCACTCCTCATAGTTTATCTCGCGGTCGTAGTCTGTGTATCTTACTCCGAGTCCGCCGCCGAGATTGAGCTCGCGGATCTCGTATGAGCATTCGTTCTTTATATCCGCTATAAATCTTGTCATTATCTCTGCGGCGTCGGCAAACGGCTCGATATCGAATATCTGAGAGCCGATGTGGCAATGAAGCCCCGCAAGGTCTATTCCGTCAGCCGCGATAGCCTTTTTGACTATGTCCATAGCCTGTCCCGTAGCTATTGCGCTTCCGAATTTAGAATCGATGTTTCCCGTAACTACGGCGCGATGTGTGTGGGGGTCTATACCGGGGGTTATGCGAAGGAGTATGCGCTGAGTGACCCCTCTGCGAATAGCCTCAGCCGAGAGTGCGGAAAGTTCGTCAAGGTTATCAACGACGAATGTTCCGACGCCCATATTCATAGCGTCGCTTATGTCACGGTCGGTCTTATTGTTGCCGTGAAAATATATCTTTTCGGCGGGAAATCCTGCCTTCTTTGCGGTATAGAGCTCTCCGCCCGAAACGCAGTCAACTCCCATTCCTTCCTCTGCGGCAAGTTTGTATATGCCCGTGAAGCAGAGTGCCTTTGATGCGTAGAGGGGCAGGGCATCGCTGCCGAAATATTTTGTTGCGGCGCGCAGATACGTGCGGCAATTTTCTCTTATCACGTTCTCGTCAAGGATGTACGCAGGAGTGCCGAATTCCTCTGCAAGCTCGACAGCATCTGCTCCGCCTATCGTAAGATGTCCTTTTTCGTTTACGTCAAAGTGGTTATGAATTATCATTTGTTTCTCCAAAAGGGGTTATATATTTTTTACCGTAGTCAAGATTTCCTCTACGTGCTCAGTGATATTTGACTTTATTACGTAGGGCTTGTTATCCTCTACTCCGAATACGTTTATAGATGCGTTGGCGACAAAGGGGATATTTGTCGTGTATTCGTATCCGTAGCCTCGCGCCATAGCCTCGAAAACTCGGATAGGGGTTGCGTGTGTTGCGATAACAACGCTCTTGCCATCGTTTTCAGCCGCTATCGACAGTATTTTGCGACAGCATCTGTCGTAAAGCTCGGATATGCTTTCTCCGCCCGTGCAGCGCGCATAAGCGAAGCTATTTCTCCAGACCGACATATCGTCGGGATAGCGCTCGGCGATCTCATTAAACTCAAGTGTTTCCCATTCACCCGCGAATATCTCGCGCAAGTCCGTATCCTTTATTATCGGCAGACCGAAAAGCTTTGCCGTGGGCACGGCGGTATTATAGGCTCTTTTAAGGTCGCTCGCGTATATGGCGTCTACCTTGAAATTTTTATAGATATATCCGCCCGCAAGCTCGGCTTGGCGTCTTCCAAGCTCTGTGAGATCAAAATCGGAATGTCCCGCGAAGCGTTTTTGCTCGTTTGCCACGCTCTGTCCGTGGCGTATCATTATTAGCTGAGTCATAGTTTTTTCCTTAAAGCTCGGTATATTTGTAAATTTCCTTCCAAAGCTCATTCTTTCCTTCGTTTTTAAGTGAGGAAAAATAGATTATCGGGGTATCGGGCAGAATGTATGCGTTCTGCGAAATAAGCTCCATACTTTTTTTGCGCTCGGTGGCGTTGAGCTTATCGGATTTTGTAGCTACTATTATATACGGTATTTCTGCTTGATTCATAAAATCAATCATCATCTCATCGTCCTTCGTAGGACCTATACGGCTGTCGACGAGCTGAATAACAAGCTTAAGAAGGTCGATGTTCGGGTTTGCCGTGAAATATCCGTCGGTCAGAGACGACCACAGCTTTTTGCTGTCTCCGCTACGCTTGGCAAAGCCGTAGCCCGGAAGGTCAACGAGAAAGAGCTTTTTATCAACGTCGTAAAAATTTACGGTTATGGTTTTTCCAGGCGAGGAGCTGACTCTCGCGAGAGATTTTCTGCCGAGCAGGGTATTTATAAGAGAGCTTTTTCCAACGTTCGAGCGTCCCGAAAGGGCAACCTGAGCCATCTTATCGGTCGGGAATTGCTTTGGAAAGCCTGCGCTTATCCGCAGAGATACGTTTTGCGTGTTTATTGGCATAATATCACCTTTATCTTGAAAGCGGTATCTGAGGGCTTCCGCTGTTTGCGGAAGGAATTATTTCTGCCAGAGTCTCGCTTTCGGTCTTTGGGGTTTCTTTTATAATATCTGCTTTTTTTGTCACAAGTGCGTGCTTGAGTACGTCGGCTGCCGTTTTACAGGGGATAAATCTTATATTTTCCTTTACAGCACCGTCAAGCTCCTCAAAGTCGCGCATATTATCCTTCGGTATAAGGACTGTCGTAACTCCTGCCGAGTACGCCGCCATAGTCTTTTCGCGAAGACCACCGATAGCCAGTACGTTTCCGCGTAAGGATATCTCGCCTGTCATAGCGACGTCGCGCTTAACGGGGATACCCGTCAGAGCGCTTACGACCGCGGTTACCATAGTAACTCCCGCGCTCGGGCCGTCCTTGGGAACAGCGCCCTCGGGGAAGTGGATATGTATATCGTGCTTTGAGTGGAAGTCGCGCGGAATTCCGTATTCAGCCGAGATAGAGCGAACGTAGCTTACGGCTATCTTTGCGGACTCCTTCATAACGTCGCCGAGCGAGCCTGTTATCTCTATCTTTCCGTCGCCGTCAAGGATAAGTACCTCGACCTTAAGTACGTCTCCGCCTGCTTCGGTATAGGCAAGACCGTTTACCGTTCCCACCTCGTCGCAGTCATTTATACGCGCGGGCAAAATCTTTCTCTCACCCAGATATTCCTTTACGTTCTCAGCTTTTACCGATATTTTTGAGACATCGGGATCTTCAACAAAGCGCTTTGCGGCTTTTCTTATGATGTCAGCGATGGCTCTTTCAAGGTTTCGCACACCCGCTTCGCGTGTGTAGCAGTCAATGATCTCGAGTATGGCGGAGTCGTCTATCTTAAGCATTCTCTTGTTAAGACCGTGGCGCGCAAGCTGTTTTGAAAGCAGGTGGTTTTTTGCTATCGCAAGCTTTTCGCTTCTTGTGTAAGAGGAGAGCTTGATGATCTCCATTCTGTCAAGAAGCGGCTTCGGGATAGTGTCAAGCGTGTTTGCGGTCGCGATAAACACGCAGTTCGAGAGGTCAAACGGCATCTCGATAAAGTGATCTCGGAAATTCTTGTTTTGTTCTCCGTCAAGCACCTCGAGGAGCGCCGAGGAGGGATCTCCGTGAGCGTCGCGCGTGAGCTTGTCGATCTCGTCGAGAAGTATGAGGGGATTATTTGACTTCGCCTGATTTACAGCGTTTATTATACGTCCCGGCATAGCGCCTATATAGGTCTTTCTGTGGCCTCTTATATCCGCCTCGTCACGTATTCCGCCAAGAGAAACGCGAACGTAATTGCGCTTCATAGCTTTTGCCACCGATGCGGCGATAGAGGTCTTTCCGACACCGGGAGGGCCTACAAGGCAGATTATCTGATTTTTAAGGTCGGGATTAAGCTGTTTTACCGCAAGGAATTCGAGTATTCTTTCCTTTATCTTCTCCATTCCGTCGTGATCTGCGTCAAGTATTCTCTTTGCCGCCGACACACTTGCGCGGTCCTTTGTGGATATACTCCAAGGCAGCTCAAGGCATACGTCGATGTAAGAGCGGAGAACAGATGCCTCTGCTGAGCCGAAGGGGAGCTTTGCGAGACGGTCAGTCTCCTTGTGAAGCTTTGCCTCGACCTCGGCGGGAAGCTTTGCGGTGAGTATTTTTTCGTGATATTCGGCGATCTCGTCATCTGCGTCGCCAAGCTCATCGCGTATTACGTTTATCTGCTCGCGCAGGTAGTATTCCTTTTGGTTGCGGTTGAGATTTTCTCTGACCTTTTTATGTATGCCAAGCTCAAACTCAAGCATCTTCGCCTCACTCTCAAGAAGCGCAATAAGGACCTCGATACGCTTTACGGGCTCGTAGCATTCGAGTATCTTTTGCTTGTCCTTATATTTTACAAGTATATTTGCGGCGATGAAATCGGCGAGCATAGCGGGTATCTTTATTGAGCGCGCGGCGGTAATAATGTCGTCGCTTACTGAGGGAAGGAGCTTCACAAGGCTCTCTACCTCTGTAAGCATAGCGCGCATATACGCTTCGTTTCTCACGGAATCCTCGTCTGACATAAGAAGCACCTTGGATATTACGTCAGCGCAGATATAGTCGGCAAAAGTACGGAATTCGGAGATGGTGGCTCTGCTGAATCCCTCGGCTATGATACGCATATTTCCCTCGGGCGTTTTTACCGATTGCTTTATCTTAGCCACAGTTCCGACGTGAAAAATATCTTCATTAGCTATTTCGTCTCCGTCGTCGACAAGCTCCTTGGTGGATGCAAGAAGCACCATCGAATCTGTTTCAAAAGCTGCCTCGGCAGCCTTTATTGCGGTCTCGTTGACCATCTCAAAGCTGAGTGTGACACCCGGAAAGGCGACGATGCCGTTGAGCGGTATCACAGGGAGTGTAAGTTTTTCGATCTTTTCTATGTATTTTCTCATAATATTCCTTTGCAACAGGGGTATTTTGCTAAAGCGGCGCGGAAATGCTCCTACGCTCTGCTTAAATATAAATATTCCATTATATTATATCACAATCTTTTATCGATTTCTACCCCTTTTGCTCAAATTTAATACTTTATTAATATAGATTTTGCCGAGATCGCGCATATTTGCGCCAAGATACAAGAGTGTCTTGACAAAGAGTGCGAAATATACTATAATAAAACTGTAAAACAGAGCTTTAAGGTATCAATTTACGGAGGGGTCAAGCTATGCCTCGTTTTTTTATAAGAAAAGATCAGATAGAGTGCGATACAGTAAAAATATTCGGTGAGGACGCCCACCACATATCGCGTTCGCTCAGAATGGCGGCAGGCGAGCATATAACAGTGTGTGATATGCAGAAGATGGAATACGACTGTGTGCTTGAGGAGTTTTTGGAGGGTGAGGTCAGAGCGAGAATAGTATCCTCGAAGGAGTCCGAGAACGAGCCGAGATGCTACGTAAAGCTCTTTCAGGCGCTTCCTAAGGGAGACAAGCTTGACAGTGTCATACAGAAGGCTGTCGAGTGCGGAGTCGGGGAGATAACTACGTTTGAGAGTGAGAGATGTGTGGTCAAGATGAAGCCCGACGCCGAGGAGAAGAAGCTTCAGAGGCGAAACAGGATATCAGCCGAGGCGGCAAAGCAATGCGGAAGAAGCTCTATACCCGAGGTCAAGGGAACGGTAAGCTTCTCGGAGATGCTCGAGAGGGCGCTTGACAGCGACGTATGCCTTTTTTGCTACGAGGGTGACGGCACGCTTCCTCTTGGAAAGCTGCTGGGCGATGATCTGAGTGACCCCGACGGCAAGACTGTGTCGGTCATTATCGGCAGCGAGGGCGGCTTTTCTCTTGACGAGGCGAAACGCTGCATAGATGCGGGAATGCTTCCTGTGGGACTTGGAAAAAGGATACTCAGAACAGAGACTGCGTCAGGCTTCGTGCTCGCTTGTATAGTCTGTTTTTCCGAGCTTTTTTGAAAAAACTCAAATATTTTTCTTTTTAGCCTTTTGTCGAATATATTAATAAAAAACGAAAAAAATACAAAAATTTATAAAAAATATTGAAAAACCTATTGAAAAATCACAAAAAATAGTATAAAATATAGGATAGTATACACAATGCGACAAAAAACATATCAAAATGTGAGGTAAAATATGGCTAACAGACTATTTCAAAGCGTAATATACCAGATGAAGGGTGCTTTTGATAGGATCATTGGTGTTATAGATGAAAACGGAGTTGTTATCTCGTGCTCCGATCTTGCGAAAATGGGAGATATAAGACAGGGAGTGCGCGAGGAGCTTTCCTTTTCTGCCGAGACTATGGCTATCGACGGCTATACATATCGCTATATGGGAGTCGGTCAGAGGAGCGAATACATAGTTTTTGTTGAGGGGCAGGACAAGATGGCTGAAAAGATGTCCAAAATGCTCGCTGTCTCTCTTGGAAATATAAAGAGCCTTTACGACGAGAAGTACGACAAGGGCTCGTTTATCAAAAATATTATACTTGACAATATTCTTCCCAGCGATATTTATATAAAGTCCAAGGAGCTTCATTTCAACACCGAGGATTCGAGAATAGTATTCCTTATCAAGTTCTTCGGCAAGACAGATATGATGCCCTTTGAGATGCTTCAGAATATGTTCCCCGACAAAGCGAGAGATTACGTTATAAGCGTTGGCGAGAACGATATCGTGCTCGTAAAAGAGGTGAAGCCCGGAATAGATACCAAGGAAGTAGAGAAGATCGCTACGAACATTGCCGACACTATTTCCTCTGAGTTCTATATGAAGGTCGCTATCGGTATATCCACCGTGGTCGATAACATAAAGGATCTCGCTAAGGCTTATCAGGAGGCTCAGGTGGCTCTTGAGGTCGGAAAGGTATTTGAGACCGAGAAGAATATCATAAGCTATGAAAATCTGGGAATAGGCAGACTTATATATCAGCTTCCCACAACTCTTTGCGAGATGTTCTTGCAGGAAGTGTTCAAGAAGGGAGACCTCGAATCTCTTGACAGAGAGACACTTATGACTATCCAGTGCTTCTTTGAGAACAATCTTAACGTTTCGGAGACGTCGAGAAAGCTCTTTGTTCACAGAAACACACTTGTTTACAGACTTGAAAAGATACGTAAGCTCACAGGTCTTGATCTGCGCGAGTTTGAGCATGCTATAACCTTCAAGGTCGCGCTTATGGTAAAGAAATATCTCAATTCAAAGCCCGCAAAATTCTGAGGGGCTGAATAAAATCCTTCTTTCAAGAAAATATTCTTAAAAAGAGGCATAGACTTGTAGTGAAAGTTGCACGGGGAGCGTTCTTGCGGACGCTCTCCGAGTGTATGTTTTTATGCACTTGCATTGACTGATGCTTTATCGACGATTGAGAAAAATTAGATTAGAAAGGGTTGGTCGTACGGTGTCGGAGAAAAACGAAAATAATGAATTTTTGCCCGAGGACAGCTTGGGCGAGGATAATGAGGGGCTGAACGCTCCCAAAAGGTCTTCATCTAAAAGATCGGTGTCTTTGGCTACGTTCGCGGTCTCGGCGATAGCGCTCGTTGTTGCCGCGGTTATGCTTACCTACACGCTTTGCGGTGCGTTTTATAAGAAAAAGCTTGCGGATGCAAGGCTTGATATCATTACGTCGGGTTCAAACAAGGGTATTGCGCAGCTTGAGCTTTTGCAATATCTTTTTGATACCTATTCTTATTTCGATATTGACGATGATGAGGTCATCGAAAATGTCCTCAGAGCGTACGTGGCGTCCACGGGAGACAGATACGCGCAATATTACAATAAAGAGGAATACGAACAGCTTCGCGCACAGACCGCTGGAAGTACGGTCGGAATAGGCATTACCGTTGTCGAGTCGGATAAGGCGTTCTCGCATCTCGGATACAATGTCGCGGAGATAGTTGCGGTCTCTCCAAAAAGTCCCGCCGAGGAGGCAGGGCTGCGCTCGGGAGATCTTATAGCCTGGATAGGTATAGGCGAGAACAGAGAATCATTTGGCGAGCTCAAATATGACGGGGCGCTTGCAAAGCTTCGCGGCGAAGAAGGCAGTATTGCTGAGTTTACCGTGCTGCGTCCGAACGGAAACGGATTTGAGGAGAAGGGATTCTCGGTCGAAAGACGCGCGGTCGAATCGGTTTCAGTATATTCGTCTCGCAGCGAGACCGACGCGAGCGTCGGCATAGTTAAGATATCGCAGTTTGACCTCACAGTTCCAAAGCAGTTCTCAAGCGCGGTCGACAGTCTGCTTGAGCAAGGCTGCACAAAATTTGTCTTTGACGTCAGATACAACGGCGGCGGCGACCTCGCCTCTATTACCGCAGTGCTCAGTTACTTTTTGAAGGACGGAGACCTTCTGATAAGCACCGAAGGAAACGACGGGCAAAAGACCGACACTTTAGTTGGACCGATAAGATATACGAACGAGGATTACAGCGTTTGCGACGTATCGAAAAGCGATATTGGAAAATACAGAGACCGTATCGAGAAGATAGCTGTTCTGTGTAATGGCGGAACGGCGAGCGCGGCAGAGCTTTTTACCGCGGCGTTCAGAGATTATGAGCTTGCGACGGTCGTAGGAGAAAAGACCTATGGAAAGGGAAGCATGCAAACTATTCTTCCGCTTTCGCAGTTTGGTTATGAGGGAGCTTTGAAGCTCACCACGAAAATGTATTTCCCGCCATCCCGCGAAGGCTATGACGGCATAGGAATTACCCCCGACGTAGAGGTAGCGCTTAGCGAGGAGGCTAAGAAATACAACGTATATCTGCTTCCGCAGTCGATGGACGATCAGCTCGCGGCGGCTATTAAAAGTTTTGATAAATAATTACAATACAAAATAAACATTAAGGAGAATTGAAATGTCTAAAGAACAGCTTTACACCCCCGAAGGCTATCAAAAACTTGTTGATGAGCTTAGTTATCTTTCTACTACCAGACGTGAGGAGATCAAAAAGGATATCGCCGAGGCGAGATCCTTCGGAGACCTTTCCGAGAACGCTGAGTACGATGCCGCAAGAAATGAGCAGGCAAAGGTAGAGGCGAGAATAAAGGAGCTTGAGGAGCTTATACGCAACGCAAAGGTAATTGATGAGGACACTGTTGATACAACGGTCGTAAGCATCGGTTCTACCGTTAAGATAAAGAAGGCTGACGGAGATGTAGTCGCTTACAATATTGTAGGCTCTAACGAGGCAGATCCCGAAAACTTCAGAATATCAGACCAGTCCCCCATCGGCAAGGCGCTCATAGGCTTGCGCGCGGGAAGTAAGGTCACAGTAAACGTTCCTTCGGGAGTCGTTGCGTTTGAAGTTGTTGAAGTTTCAAGATAAATAATACTTACGAAAACCGATGACTTCACCGTGTGTGCCGTTGTCGGTTTTGCGTTTTGGAGGTAAAATGGATCGAGAAGAAAAGCTTGGCGAAGCTAAAATAAAGCCGGAGGGTAAATTTCTTCGTTGGTTTGATAACTTTTGGTATCACCATAAATGGAAAACTATAATAGTGTCGTTTTTTGTTATCGTAGTGCTTGTTTGTACGCTTCAGATGTGTACGAGTGAAAAAGAGGATATAACCGTCGTGTATGCGGGAAATGCGTATCTTACGCCTAACGATGTTGATAATATACAAAAGGTTATGAATCACGTAATGCCTGAGGATTTTGACAAAAACGGCGAAAAAACGACTGCGTTTGCCTACTATCAGATATACTCCGAGGAACAGATAAAGAATATCGAGAAAGAGCATCCCGGCGAGGATATAGGACTTTATATAGACCGTGCATATAACTCTAATAACTATGATGAATTTTACAAATACATACAGACAGGAGAATCATCTGTTTGCTTCCTTGATCCGTCTCTTTTTGAATCTCTGAAGTCGAATAACAGGATCCTTGAGCTTTCTGAGGCTTTGGGATATACGCCCGAGAATTCGATAGATAAATACGGATTGCGCCTCGGAGATCTGGAGATATATGACGAGTATGGCGTTCTCAAATCGCTCCCCGAGGATACGGTGGTCTGCATTTTGCGCTCTCTTGTAGTCGGAAAAAGCTCTAAGCCGAAGATGTATGCGCAGGAGATGGATATGTTCCGCGCAATAGTTGAATTTAGAAACGAAAAATAAAAATACAGGCAATAAAATTCTTTTATTACATAGAATTTGACAATTTAAGATGTGAGAAAAAATACAATTATGAAAACTAACAAATTATCGCTGTTTATATTGTTTTTAACGGCGTTTATTTGGGGATTTGCCTTTGTGGCGCAGGTGAGCGGAGCAAATTACGTAGAGCCGTTTACCTTTAACGCAACAAGATTTACCATCGGCACACTTTCTCTTATCCCTGTGGTCCTCTTCTTCGAGAAGGGAAAAAGCGAGCCGAGACTGCGAAGAAAGACGGTTTTTGCCTCGCTTGTCAGCGGAATCATGCTTTTTTCGGCATCTATGCTTCAGCAGTTTGGAATTCAGCACACAAGGAGCGCGGGAGTTGCCGGATTTATCACGGGGCTTTATACCGTGTTCGTTCCCATCGCTTGCTTCCTTCTGTTCAAATCGAAGGTCACTCTCTGCAAATGGATCGGCGCGCTTTGCGCGGTCGCGGGGCTATTTATGCTTTGCTACAAGCCCGAGGAGGGACTCTCGTTTGGCTACGGTGAGCTTCTGCTCTTTATAGGTGCGTTCTTTTGGACGGCGCACGTTATATCTGTTGACCGTTTTGGCAAGGAGCTCCGCTCGCTTCATTTCGCGTGGGGACAGTTTGCCGTCTGCTCAGCGCTCTGTCTTATCTCGATGTTCATTTTTGAAGAGCCGAGCTTTGAGAGCATATATCTGGCAAAATGGTCTATCCTTTATTGCGGAATCCTCTCTGTCGGCGTGGCGTATACCTTGCAGGTGGTGGCTCAAAAAAGAAGCGACCCCACAATTGCGGTGATAATCCTTTCGACTGAGTCGGTCTTCAGCGCTGTCGGAGGCGTGCTGTTTGGCATAGATTCTATATCTTTAATAGGATACATAGGATGCGCGTTTATTTTTTGCGGTATAATCATATCCCAAATAAATATTGGAAAGAAAAAGAGACTTGAATGATCGAAATGAGTCAATAATATCATAGGGGTGATGTTTTTGGCTCATAGAAATAAAGAGGAAACAAAGAAGCAATTTTTGGTGGGCTTCTTTATAGGGCTCTCGGTTTGCGGCGTGATAGCGGCGATACTTCTTGCTGTACTTATGATGTAGACGTGAGAAGCCGACGGAGTCTTCTTTGGAGGAAAAATGAGGCTTGATAAATTTTTGAGTATATGCGCGGTCTCGAGCCGCAGTGAAACAAAAAAGGCGGCGCGTAGCGGAGAGATATTCGTTAACGGCGTTTGCGCCAAGACCTCGGATGTCTCGGTGGACGAGGAAAAGGACGAGGTGATATTTCGCGGCGAGAGGGTAATTTATAGGAAATATACCTACGTATTATTGAACAAGCCCGAGGGATACGTGAGTGCCACCGATGACCCGAGGGAGAAAACCGTGCTCGACCTGCTTCCCGCGGAATTCAAGAAGAAGGGCCTTTTCCCTTGCGGTCGGCTTGATAAGAATACGCTCGGTCTTATGCTGCTTACCGACAACGGCGAGCTCGCGCACAGGCTTCTCTCTCCCAAAAATCACGTTGAGAAAAAATATCGCTTTCGCTCCAAATTTCCTGTGGCTGCCGAGGATGCGGCTCGATTTGAGGGTGGGCTCACGCTTGAGGACGGATACGTTACAAAGCCCGCTAAGATAGAGCTTTGCCCAGGTGGAGACGAGGGGATTATAACGCTTCACGAGGGCAAATATCATCAGATAAAGAGGATGCTTGACGCCCTTGGCAACAAAATAACTTATCTTGAAAGAATAAGCTTTGCAAATCTTACGCTTGACGGCACGCTCGCTCGTGGCGAGTGGCGTTATCTTGAGGCGGGCGAGAGCGAGGAGCTTGAAAGAATGGCGGGACTTTCAGAGTCTGCCGATATACACTAATATAGGACGGTACAATATGGATATCATCAAAAAACTTGCAGAAGAACTGAATCTTAAGGCGGAGCAGGTCGAAAAGACGGTCGCTCTTATCGACGAGGGAAACACGATTCCTTTTATTGCCCGTTACCGTAAGGAGGTTACGGGAAGTCTTGACGACGAGATACTCAGACAGCTTGACGACAGACTTACATATCTCAGAAACATTGAAAAGAGAAAAGAAGAAGTAAAGAATCTTATCGCCGAGCAGGGCAAGCTTACAGACGAGCTTGCCTCTCAGATAGACAACGCGCAGACGATAACCGAGGTCGACGATATTTACAGACCTTACCGTCCGCACAGAAAGACGAGAGCGTCGGTGGCGAGAGAGAGAGGACTTGGAGAGCTTGCGGAGCTTATTATGGCTCAGCTTGATAAATACGAGCCCGAGCTCACTCTTGCGGCAGAAGCATTTGTCAGCGAGGAAAAGGGAGTTGAGAGCGCGGAGGCGGCTCTTAAGGGCGCTTGTGATATAATCGCCGAGGAGGTATCCGACAACGCCGAATACAGAAAGGTCGTCAGAAAGATAACCTTTGATTTCGGTCTGCTTACATCTCGTGCGGCAAAGGAGGAGGACTCGGTATACTCGCAGTATTATGAGTACTCGGAGAATATCAAGAAGATGCCGCACCACAGAATACTTGCGGTCAACAGGGGAGAGAAGGAGGAATTTCTCAAGGTATCTATCACCGTTGAGAAGGAGATGATACTCAATTATCTTCTTTCCGAAACTATAACTAACCAGTCAAGCCCCGCTTCAAAATATATCTACGATGCGGTAATAGACAGCTATGACAGACTTATAGCTCCTTCTATTGAAAGAGAGATAAGAAATGATATGACGGACGCCGCCGGTGAGGGCGCTATAAAGCTCTTCTCCGAAAATCTTCGCCATCTGCTTATGCAAGCTCCGCTTAAGGGCAAGACCGTGCTTGGCTTTGACCCCGGTTACGTTAACGGATGTAAGACAGCTGTCGTTGACAAGACGGGAAAGGTGCTTGATACAGCGGTCATTTATCCTACAACTCATTCCAAGTTCAAGATAGACGAGGGCAAGAAGATAATATCGGCTATG
>JAZSBF010000004.1:0-17716 GCA_045602205.1 Eubacteriales bacterium | reverse complement strand
CGAAAAAGCACCCCTCGATAGTTATGAGCGAGGAAGAAATTGTTGCCGAGGCTCATAAGTGGGAGCTCCGCCACGGCGGTATCTCGGGAAGAACGGCACAGCAATTCGTTAATCACCTTGCGGGGTTGAATAAATAACATATATAACAAAAACCGCAGATTCTGCGGTTTTTGTTATGCTTTATTATCGCCTAACCATTATAATAAAAAAGCAACCCGTCGGTACGCAAGTGTCCGACGAGTTGCCACCTTAGAGAAAAATATCCCATTAAGCAAAACAACATTTAGAAAGACAAAAACCTTTTTTAAAAAGGTTTGGAGAGGTCAAGGAGAACCTTTCCACAAAAGGTTCTCCTTGAAAAAAACTATACTTATTTTATCTTTCTGCACTCGAGATAGTATCTCTTATCCTGCGCGTGTCCCATAGAAAAGGTCTTTCTGGGGAGCGCGCCGTCAAAGATAACGGTTTTGAAGAGCTGAGATTTTTCCATTCCGCTGAAAATAAATCCTATGTTTTTTTCCTTCTTTGCAAGTGCCTTTACAGAGTCTTCTCCGTGGATATAATCGACCTTTGCTTTGGGATTTTTAGCGATATAATCGTCAATAAATCTCTGAACAGTTCCGACAGCGAGCTGTTGCTCGGGGGTTGCGACCGTGATATTTCCGCATTTATCGCCGTAAATATACTCTATCTCCTGCGCCTCAGCACCTCCGCAAAGCGTGTCAATGTATTGCTTAAAGGAGGTGATAACGTCCTCTGGCTCAACGTCTGTCATTATTCTGTATATCGGCTCAAACTTGAGCGCCTCGCTATGTATATTCACTACCTCGGCGAGAGCATATCTTGCGGGGTGAGTCATTGCCGCCTCAGCGCCGATAGCTGACTTTATCTCCTCATACATAGCCTTTGCGGACGCAAGCGAGTGGTTTCCGTCGCCTACCGCAAACATAAAGGGAGCGAGTCCCTCGTCGCCGTACTTCTCTGCCATAGCCTCGGGAGTTATCAAAGCGTCGAGCGCCTTAGCTATCTTCTCCTTAGCCTCATCTCCTATAAGCCCTCCGCGCAGATGTCCGCCGTCAAGCATAAGGTCGAAATCGTATACTACACTGTCGCAATCCTCAAAGCTTATCGGCTCAATAACCGTGAGTTTTGGGTCGTCTACGAGTAGCATTATGTGGGGGAGCTCAAGACAAGCGTTTCTTCTTATTGCGACACGCGGTGGGATACGCTCGATAACGGTAGCCTCGGTCGCGCGGATAAGAGCATTTGCACCTTTTGTATAGTCGTAAGCCTCAAGGTCAACTGCAAGGATTATACCGCGTCTTACCGTACCGTCAGACTGCGTTCTTTCAAGATATATCATACTGTCGGGATATTCTGTAAGAAGCTCGCCCGCATATTCCTTCATTTTAGCATTTATGATCGGCAATCTTGCCTCGGTCTCGTCAAGGTAGACCTCAGGCAATATCATATCAAGCGTTGAGGGAGCTTCTCCAACGATAGCCTTCGCCTTCTCCCAGTATTCAGGCTCGCTCGTGAACTGGTCACATGCGATAACAGCCCACTTTTGCGGGTCGTGCTTTGAAAGATCGGGCAGAAGTATATCGGCGTTAAAATAACATTTTTTCATAAATTATCCTTTTTGGTTGAGTGTTCTACGGAAGTATTTTTTCAAAAATAGTATATCTTCCCTCTCTGTGAGATTCTTTATAGTCTCTTGCTCCTCTGACAGTCCATACGAAAACTCTCGATTTGAAAACTCTTTCACACAAAAGACATCTTGGTGAATTCCTGTATCTGCCGTCAATAGCAATAAAATCGGGGCGCGAAATAACGTTAAGCAACATATGTGTAAGAGTAAATCTAAGCGCCCAACTCATTTTATTTGCTTTTTTTGTCAGCTTTGTATTAAGCTGTCCTCTCGCATAGCTCGGACGGTATTTTCTGAACCACGAAAGCAGGAGCGGATTAAACGACTCTATGCAAAAAGCTCCGTGATATTTGTCAAGCATCGCTGCCACACGTTTGCAAAGCTCGGTCCTCGAGTCCTCGCCCTTAAGCTCAACGAGAAGCGGAACTTTTCCGTCCACGACCTTGAGTACGTCGGAAAATCGAGGGATACACTGATTACTTCCCAAAAGCCGAATACTTCCAAGCTCCGCGGCAGTAAGTTCCGAAAGCTTTTTATCTATTCCGCACATTCTTTTGAGGTCGTAGTCGTGAAAGACCATTATCACGTTATCCTTTGAAAGCTGAATATCAAGCTCTATTCCGTACCCCGCCTGTGCCGCTCTCGCGAACGCCGCAAGCGAATTTTCGGGATAGGTCTCATTCCAAAGTCCCCTGTGTGCGTAATCACACACAAGCATATCCATATCTGCCCTGTCCCTTACACGAGGCATAACGAGATAGACATATATAAGCGCAAATATAACGGCAACAAAAAATATTATTGCAACAGCAATACCCATTTTCTCCTCCGTTCTTATCAGTCGGCATCAAAAGCTTCAAGCTTAGACGCTTTTTTGTCGGGACGGCTGTCTCCGTGTTTAACAAAGAGCATTGTAACGAACGCGATAACTACGAATACCGTAGCATACGGGAACAAAACTCTCATACTGATGCTATCAAGCAGCTTTCCGCTGAGCATAGGAGTTACCGTCTGCGCCGCCATACTTGCGGTATAGTAGTAACCCGTATATTTTCCTATATTGCTTCCGCGAGACATCTCGACCACCATAGGATAGCTGTTTACGTTTATCGTTGCCCAGCCTATACCCGCAAGAGTAAAGAGAGCGTTAAGCGCCCATATATTCCACTCGTGATTCACGAATGAAGCTATAAAGAACGCGCTTCCAAGCATAATTATTCCTATGAGAATCGATTTCTTCCGTCCTATTTTGGAAGCCAAAATACCAACGGGAATGAACGCCACTATCGCGGCCGCCTGCGCTATAAGAAGCGTGACGTTGTAGTCAAGCCTCAGCACGTTTGAGGCATATACCGAGTATTTGCTCGATACTGCGTTATATCCCATAAACCAACATATCACGGAAATAAGAAGAAAGATAAGCGAACGGCGCTCAGCGCGGCTGAGCTTTCTGTCGCCGTCGGCTTTCTCCTCACTCTCGGTAATGCCGTAGCGTTGACTTTCTACCTCCATCTCGGCGACAAACTGCGGCTCTTTCACTTTTATCAAGAAAAAGATAAGCGAAAGCATCATAATTCCCGAGGTGACCGCGAAGACGGGCACATAGTTCATAAGCGCGTTTTCAGCTTTCCCCGTGCCGAAGATGATGCCCACAACAAGTATCAGTATTCCACCCGCAGATCCCATAAGATTTATCACGGCGTTTGCCTGAGAGCGCAACGGTTTGGGCGTTACGTCGGGCATAAGCGCCACCGCGGGAGAGCGGAATGTCGCCATTGCCACAAGCGTCAGGAGCAGTATCGCTATAAACGCGATCAGCGTAAAGCTGTTTGCTTGCGTAATTCTTAAAGCATACGCCTGTCTTGCGGACGGAACGTATTTGTTATACTCGTCGCTTTCATCGGAAAGCTTTACAAAATCATCCTTCTCTATAAAAGAACTGAGCGGAGCTTTTTTTCCGTCAACGTTTATCGTAACGTCCGAGTCGTAAAGCGTCTCCATAGCCTCGGCATATCCTTCTCCCTCAGAATCGGTAACTGCGACGATATCGTCGAGCTTCGCGAGCTGCATCTCGTCAACAAAGGAGAGTCCGAGAAACGCCACCGTGGCTACTATCGTTCCCACAAGGATAAACGGAGTTCTTTTTCCCATCTTGCCCTTGTGCCTATCGGAAATAGCGCCAAAGAGCGGGAGCATAAAGAGCGCGAGTATATTATCAAACGCCATTATAACGCCCGACCAGAATTGTGACATACCGAATTTGTCGGTAAGTATCTTTGGTATTATCGCATCATAGGTCTGCCAAAATAAAAGAATGAGAAAAAAAGCCGTGCCTACGAAAAATGTTCTTTTATAATCCAGTTTCATTTTTCTTCCCTTTTCCTATTTTCAAAAATGTAAAGAGCCTTCATAACGCCCGCCTGAGTCTTTCCGTCAATTATCTCGCCTCGGCATATCATTCCGGCAAGCTCCTTTATCGGTATCCGAACGACCTCGATAAATTCATCGTCATCAAGATCGTTTTCGCCAAACTCAAGCTCCTCTGCGAGATACATATAGATACGCTCGTCAAGTATAGCGGGAGAGGAATAAAATTCTCCGAGATAAGTAAGTCTTCCCGTGCGAGCGCCTGTTTCCTCACGAAGCTCGCGTATTACCGCGCTCTCGGGGTCTTCTTCCTTAAAGTCAAGTTTTCCTGCGGGGATCTCAAGCACTACTCTGCCAAGCGCGTATCTGTACTGCTTGACACAGACGACCTCCATTTCCTTCGTTACAGGTATAACGCAGACAGCTCCTATATGTCTTATATATTCTCTGAACGAGGTCTTGCCATCGGGAAGTTCTATATCGTCTCTGTAAAGGTGGACGACCTTACCGTCAAATATAAGCTCTGAGGCAAGTGTTTTTTCTTCAAAATCTTTGATATCCATATTTTATAATACTCTCTGCAAAAATTGATGAAGTCTTGGATTCTGAGGATTAAAAAAGATCTCGTCGGGTGTTCCCTCTTCGGCAATAACTCCGTCGCACATAAAGAGGACTCTGTCAGCCACGTCCTTTGCAAACGCCATCTCGTGAGTGACAAATACCATAGTCATTCCCTCATCGGCAAGCTGCTTCATAAGCTCGAGCACCTCTCCGACCATCTCGGGATCAAGAGCCGAGGTAGGCTCGTCAAAAAGCATGACCTCAGGCTCCATAGCCAAAGCGCGAATGATAGCTATACGTTGCTTTTGTCCGCCCGAGAGCTTGGAAGGATATTCGTCTATCTTATCTATAAGTCCTATACGGTTTAAAAGCTCCTCCGCCTTAGCTCTTGCCTCCTCGGGAGTTTTCAGCTTAAGCTGAACGGGCGCTAACATCAGATTTTGGATTACCGTAAGATTATTAAAGAGGTTAAAGTGCTGGAATACCATACCCATTTTTTGACGTCCCAAATTGATGTCGATACGGTGTTCCGCTTCAAATTCCTTAACAGCTTTTTTCATATCGCTGCCCTCGTTGTTTTTCAACAGGCGCTCTTCGCGGATTTTTGAAACGAGAGTATCTTTATCTATGTTTTCTTTAGCAGCCTTTTTCTTATATGTCTTGGCTCTCAATATCATATCCTCGTGGAGGTACGGGTCGGCGGGCGTCAAAAGCTCATCTGCCAGCCAGATCTCTCCGTATTCAGGCTCTTCTAAGAGATTCATACAACGCAAAAGCGTACTTTTTCCGCTTCCCGAAGGACCGATGATAACCACCTTTTCGCCTTTTTTTACTTCACAGTTGACCCCCGAAAGCACCTTTATATCTTTACCAAAACTCTTATAAACATTTTTAACGCTTATCACTTACTCTTAACCTACTTTCGATTTTTTTAATTGCAAAAGTCAACAGGTATACGATCGCCAGATAGAAGACCGCAACCACGCTCATAGGTACTATATAACTTGCCATATTATTTCCGCTACCTATAATTTTTGCGGACATAGTAAGGTCATACATTCCTACCATGCTGACAATAGAGGTTTCCTTTATCAAGGCTATAAGCTCATTTCCTATTGCGGGAATGACGTTCTTTATTGCCTGAGGAATGACTACCTTCAGCATTATTATTCTATTGTTAAGACCGAGCGCCTTGCCTGCCTCTGTCTGACCGATATCTACCGACAGGATACCCGCGCGAATATTTTCGGCAACGTATGCTCCCGAATTTATACCGAATGCCAAGGTCGCCGTGATTACCTCGGGAAATCCTCGGAAGGTAAATATAACGTAAAACATTATAAAGAGCTGAAGCGCCATAGGTGTTCCGCGGATAATAGTTATATACACTCTGCATATCCCCTTGAGCACCTTCATAAAGCCCTTGCCCTTTGAAATGCTGACAAAAGCCACAAGCGTTCCCAAGAGCAATCCAAGGATAGCCGCTAAGACCGAAATAATAAGAGTAAGCTGCAAGCCTGTAAACAAGCTCTGTATATATTTTTCGGTCGTAAACAATTCAATTATTCTTTCAAAAAAAGACATTTTAAATCTTCCTCATAAAATTTTATATAAATTTATACGCTTATAATACGGAAAAAGAACTATGTTACTCATAGCTCTTTTCCCGAACATTTATTGATAATTTAATGATTATTCACCGATCATGTGCTTCATAACCATTTTTTCAATCTCGCTCTGACCGTTTGCGTCTTTTACGAGAAGCTCTTCAAGAACTTCATTTATAGCGGCAAGAAGCTTGTCGTTGCCCTTGTTAACAGCAATAGCGTACTGCTCTTCAACGGGAGCATCGTCCGCATCGGTCTCGCCCGCATAGTAAAGGGGTACACACTTAAGTGCGGAATTCTTTGAAACTATGTACTTAGCGGGAAGCTCGTCTATAATAACAACGTCAACGATATTGCTTGCTATACCGTCAGCTGCAAGCTGTGCGCTGTCAAAGTTCTTGTGCTGGGTATTAGTACCGTAAAGAACTCCGTCATATCCGTAGCTTTCATCAGCTTCGGTAGCATTTATCTCACCGTCAGTATAGATCCAGCCTGTCGTATCGGTCTGTGTGCCTATGGTCATGCCTGCAAGGCTATCCCAAACGATGTACTCTACACCGTTAACGGTCTTGGTCTTAACGCTTGCGTCGTTAGCCGCAAAGATAACGTACTGTACGGAAGTGTAATAAGGAATAGAGAAATCTACCTTTTCTTTACGCTCGTCGGTAATTGTGATGCCTGCCGCGCCGCAATCGCAAACCTTTCCTGCCGCAACGTTATCGATTATAGCTGAGAACTCTGTGTTCTTAAAGGTTACGGTCTTGCCCATCTTTTCTCCGACCTTAGTCATTATCTCAACGTCAACACCTACTATCTCTTCGCCCTCATAATACTCAAAGGGAGCAAAGAACGCGTTGGTGTTTACGATGATCTCATCATTGCCGCAAGAAGAAAGCGCAAATGTGCATCCTGCCAACATAAGTACAGAAAGTACCAAACAAAGAATTTTTTTCATTTTATCCTCCTAAAGATATAATATAAAATTTGAACAGAATTATTATACTCTATCTTCAAAAAAAAGTCAATAGTTTTACAATAAATAAATATATTATGTGAATAATATTCAAAATATACAGAATATTTTTCAAAAATGTGGCGGAAGCTCAACTGCTTCCGCCAAAATTTTATTTTGCTCAATAATTCTCTGCGTGAACCTCGAAGTAGCTCTGAGGATGCGCGCAAGTGGGACAGAGCTGAGGCGCTTTCTTGCCAACGACTATATGTCCGCAGTTACGGCACTCCCAAACCTTTACCTCGCTCTTAGCGAAGACCTCTGCGGTCTCTACGTTGCGAAGGAGAGCGCGGTATCTTTCCTCGTGCTGCTTCTCAATAGCGGCAACGAGTCTGAACTTTGCTGCAAGCTCGGGGAATCCTTCCTCCTCAGCGGTCTTTGCGAAGCCAGCGTACATATCTGTCCACTCTTAGTTCTCACCGTCAGCGGCGTGTCCAAGATTTTCAGCGGTATCTCCGATACCCTCAAGCTCCTTGAACCAAAGCTTTGCGTGCTCCTTTTCGTTCTCTGCTGTCTTAAGGAAGAGAGCGGCGATCTGCTCATAGCCCTCCTTCTTCGCGACAGACGCAAAATAAGTATACTTGTTTCTTGCCTGAGACTCGCCTGCAAATGCAGCCTCAAGATTCTTTTCTGTCTGTGTTCCCGAATATTTGCCCATAGCCTTATCTCCTTTTTATATTTATTATTCTTCTCCGCTCCAACAGTACGTGCAGAGTTTTTCACGAGGTAATCCCGTCGCCTCTATCATATCGTCGAGGCGGTGATATCTGAGCGAGGTGAAATGGAGCTCCTTGCCGATCATTTCTACCATCTTCATATACTTCTCGCTGTCGGGGTCGGCATACTGCTTAAGTGTCTCCATATCGGGAGCATCTCCCTCAAGCTTAGATATAACTCTGCGAGTTATAAGCTCCATATCCGAGTTTGAACGCGAGAAATTGACGTATTTACAACCGAAAAGCAATGGCGGACAAGCAGGTCTTATGTGGACCTCCTTAGCGCCGCTTGCGTAAAGAAATTCGGTAGTCTCTCTGAGCTGAGTTCCTCTTACGATAGAGTCGTCAATGAGAAGCAGTCGCTTATCCTTGATAAGCTCCTGAACAGGAATAAGCTTCATCTTTGCGATAAGATTTCTCTTGCTTTGATTAGAAGGCATAAATGAGCGCGCCCAGGTAGGAGTATATTTTACAAAGGGTCTTGTATAAGGTATTCCCGATGCGTTGGCATATCCAACGGCGTGCGCTATTCCCGAGTCGGGGATACCCGAAACGGTATCGGGCTTGACATCGTCTCTCTTGGCAAGAAGAGCGCCGCAATTATATCTCATCTGTTCAACGCTGATGCCCTCATACGAGGAGGAGGGATAACCGTAATACACCCAGAGGAAAGTACATATCTTCATATCCTTACCGGGTGCAATGAGAGTCTTTACTCCGTCGGGGGTCATAATGACCACCTCGCCCGGTCCAAGCTCTTTGAGATTTGTGTATCCTAAGCTGCGGTAAGCAAAATCCTCAAAGCAAGCGCAATAAGCGCCCTTCTTCTGACCGATAGCTATCGGAGTGCGTCCAAGTCTGTCTCTCGCGGCGTAAATTCCCTTCGAGGTCATAAGCAAAATGCTCATAGAGCCGTCAATTATTTCCTGCGCGTAGCGTATGCCGTCGATAAGATTGCTCTTCTGGTTGATTATTGCCGCAGTGAGCTCGGTGGGATTTATCTCGCCGTTGCTCATTTCAAAGAAATGTATGTCGCCTTTGAGTATATTTGAAACTATTTCCTCTGCGTTATTTATTCTGCCGACAGTGCTTATGGCGTAAGTTCCGTGACGCGAGCGCAAAAGCATCGGCTGCGCCTCATAATCGGAAATACAGCCAAGCCCCATTCTTCCCTTCATATCACTGAAATCCTTTGTGAATTTAGTTCTGAATGGCGCATTTTCAATGTTATGTAAGGATTTTTCAAAACCGTTCTCGTCGCCGTAGACGACCATTCCCGCGCGTCTTGTGCCGAGGTGCGAGTGATAATCAGTTCCAAAAAACAAATCAAAAACGCAATCTTCTTTTGATACTACTCCAAAAAATCCGCTCATTATGGTTACCTCAAAGAATGAAAATTAAAAACCGAAGATAATTATAACACATTTTTTTGAAAATGAAAAGTATTATTTTAAATTTTTAGGAATTTTTTTAATTGAGAATACTTTTAAGCAGTCCTTCGCAGCCGTCGTAAACGTCACGGTAGGTGACGTCAAAATCACGTGTATACCAAGGGTCTGCCACGTCTCCCCCGCGATCCGTGAAATCCATAAGCTTTTTTATCTTAGCGTCGGGGTCTATGCCGAATATTCTGTGCATATTGCGTATATTCGCGCTGTCCATTCCGACAAAAAGGTCGAAGTCGCCATAATCCGTCGCTTTGAGCTGTATCGCAAATTTGCCTTCGCTTGAAAGTCCGTGCTTTGCAAGCTCGGCGCGCGCAGGTGGATAAACGGGATTTCCAAGCTCCTCGGTGCTCGTGGCTCTTGAAGCTATAACGAACTCCGATTCTTTTCCAAACTTCTTTACCATATCCCGAAAAATTATCTCCGCCATAGGAGAACGGCATATATTGCCGTGACACACAAACATTATTCTTTTCATAATTTTACCTCATCTGGAAAGCGGCGCAGACAAGCTGCGCCGCCTCAAAAGCTTATTTCTTTACAGAAATTTCAATGATATCGTCGATATTGATAACAGTATCGGGAGTCTCTATCTCACCGACAGAGCTGAGAGTCTCGCTGCAGATCGTCTCTATCCATTCGCTGGGATATTCACCCTTAAGGCTTATCGTAATGTTATCCATTATCTCGCAGCCTATCTGCTTTCTTGCGTCCTGAATACTGCGTATCATCTCTCTTGCCAAGCCCTCTTTCTTGAGCTCGTCTGTGATAGTAAGGTCGAGAGATACGATTATCTCGTGATCGCTCGCGACGTGCAGACCGTCCTTAGCGAGATAGGTGACAAGAATGATATCAGCGTCAAGCTGCTTCTGCTCTCCGTTTATCTCAAGAGTTACAACGTCGCCGTCGATTGTGTACTTCCCGCTCTTTACCGCCTTGATTATCGAGGGGATATCCTTGGGATACTTCTCTCTTATGACATTAAAGTTAGGATCGTACTTAACGGTAGCGATATCGTTTACGTTGTCGAGTATCTCGATATTCTTGATATTGAGCTCTTCCTTGATAGTTTCCTTGAACTCCTCAACTACCGCCATAGTAGCACTGTCGGAGGATGCGACTCTGAGAAGACTGAGAGGCTGTCTGTTCTTTATTCTGCTCTTGTTTCTGATACTTCTCGTGATACCGATAAGTCTCTGAGCCGTTTCTATCTTCTTGAGAAGCTCGTCGTTAGCGTAGCTTTCGGGAACGCTCGGCCAATCCGCAAGGTGAACTGAGAATTCACCTGTAAGAGTCTTATATATCTTCTCGGAAATTATCGGAGCGACCGGAGCAAGAAGTTTTGAGGTGCTTACAAGAACGTAATAGAGGGTGTTGTAAGCGTTTTCCTTGTCAACAGAGAGACCTGTCTCCCAGAATCTTCTTCTGGAGCGTCTTATATACCAGTTGGTAAGACCGTCGATAAGGGACGCAAGGCTTTCGATATATTTATCTACCTGATAATTATCCATATTCTCGGTTATCTCGCGAGTGGTGTCATAAAGCTTTGCGAGTATCCAGTTGTCAAGCTGATTGTCACTCTTGGGAGCTACGAGCTCTGTGGGATGGAAATTATCTATATTAGCATAGGAGATATAGAAGTTACAAGCATTCCAGTAAGGAAGCAGGAGCTGCTGATATGCGTCCTGAATTCCGCTCTCGTCGAAGAGCAGGTCGCCGATAAGCATAGCCTTAGTCTGATACAGATAGAGTCTGAATGCGTCTGTTCCGTACTTCTTCATAAGCTCCATCGGGTCTGTATAATTCTTCGAGGATTTAGAGAGCTTCTTGCCGTCCTTCGCGAGTATCGTTCCGTGAACGACACAGTTGCGGAATGCGGGCTTGTCAAAGAGAGCGATAGCGAGAACGTGGAGATAGTAGAACCAGCAACGTATCTGTCCCGTATATTCAACTACGAAATCGCAGGGGAAATGCTCCTCAAACCACTCTTTATTTTCAAAGGGATAGTGCTTTTGCGCGAAAGGTACGCTTCCGCTCTCGAACCAGCAGTCAAGGACCTCGGGAACTCTGTGCATCGTGCCGTTGCAGCACTTGCACTTAAAGGTGACCTTGTCCACGAACTGTCTGTGAAGGTTATCAAGACGGACTCCGCTTGCCGCATAGATATCGTCTATGCTTCCGAGAACGACCTCGTCGCCGCACTCGTCACACTTCCATATCGGAATAGGCGTGCTCCAATATCTGTTTCTCGAGATATTCCAGTCTCTTGCGCCCTCAAGCCAGTTTCCGAATCTTCCGTGCTTAACTGTATCGGGGACCCAATTGACCTCCTCGTTGAGCTCGATAAGGCGGTCCTTTATCTTGCCGATGTTGAAGTAGTAAGCGTCCATCGCCTTGTAGATAAGCGGTCTCTTACATCTCCAGCAGTGAGGATAGTTATGCTCGATAGTGCCGTCAGCGACAGCCTTTCCGTTATCATAAAGGAATCTGATAATAACGGGGTTCATCTCTATAACAGTCTTTTCGCCCTGAATGGGATAGAAATCTGTTATCTCCTCTGTAAATCTTCCCTTTGCGTCAACGGGATTTACAAGCGGAATACCAAAGTTCTTGCAGGTCCAATAGTCATCTTCACCGAACGCGGGAGCTGTGTGAACGATACCAACACCTTCCTCAGCGCCTACGTAGTCAGCGCTGACAACTCTGAATGCGCCCTCGGAAGCCTTGTCCGCAAAATACGGGAATAAGGGCTCGTAGGTCTCGCCGATAAGCTCTGTTCCCTTTACTTCCTTAAGTATCACAGGCTCATCGCCAAACACCTTTTTGAAGTTGGGGAGAACGTTCTTACAAGCAACGAGAACTCTGTCCTCGACCTCAACGAATGCGTAATCAAGCTTTTCGCCGACAGCAAGGCAGAGGTTTGAGGGGAGCGTCCACGGGGTCGTAGTCCAAGCAAGGAAATAAACGTCCTTACCTGCCTCGCGAAGCTTACTCTTGAACTGAGCTATTACCCATCTGTCCTGTCTCGGACGGGTCGAGTCTGACTCTCTTGTATCCGAGATAGAAAGAGATGTCTCGCAGTGTGTACAATAAGGAGTTACACGGTAATCGCGGTAGATAAGACCCTTATCGTGACAGGTCTTGAACGCCCACATAACACTTTCCATAAAGCTTGTGTTCATAGTCTTGTATGCGCCGTCGTAATCTACCCAACGAGCCATCTGCTCAACG
Source organism: Eubacteriales bacterium (assembly GCA_045602205.1). Classification (GTDB taxonomy): domain Bacteria; phylum Bacillota; class Clostridia; order Oscillospirales; family CAG-272; genus HGM12713. The sequence goes on along the minus strand of JAZSBF010000004.1, from coordinate 5,126 downwards.
TACTCTCTCCAAGCGTCGTTGTTGTTTGAAACGACCTCAAAGCACTTTTCGTTGAACTTATCTATTCCAAGCTCCTTCTCTATCTGGTTCTTGTCGTTGATACCGAGCAGGGTCTCGACCTGATTTTCTATCGGCAGACCGTGGCAGTCCCAGCCCCATACTCTGGGCACTCTGTAACCGCGCATTGTCCAGTATCTTGCTATCATATCCTTTATGAATGAAACGAGCACAGTGCCGTGGTGAGGCTTTCCTGTGGGGAAAGGAGGTCCGTCATAGAATACTATTTCATCCCCCTTTTTATCTTCAACAGATTTTTCAAAGACCTTGTTTTCCATCCAGAAACCAAGTGTTGCGGGCTGTATCTCTGAAAAATCGGGCTTTGGTGACAATTCCTCGTACTTCATCTCTTACCTTCCTTAACAAAATATTTTGAATATTGCGTCCAATAGGCATATCGAGACGCAAAAATTTTCATTTTTCAGCACAAAGCATACTTAAACATCTTATTATAACACACATATTTTCCAAAGTCAAGAAAAATTATGCTCAAAAAACAGCTTTTGTAAGATAAATATTACTTTAAATCAAACAGAGCAAGAATAAAAGGTTATCCCTTTACTCTTGCTCTTTGTTTATTCAGATACTGTAAAAATCAGTTCGTATAGTTATCAAAGTATCCCTGAACGAGAACTACGGGTGTTCCCTTGTCTCCCGAGCCGCTCGTAAGGTCGCAAAGCGAACCGATAAGGTCTGTAAGCTGTCTGGGAGTTGTTCCCTGAGATGCCATATTTCCAACAAGATTTCCCTCTTTTGCGCGGATACTTGCGGAAATAGCCTCCTTGAGCGCCTCGCCCGAAAGGTCCTTGAAATCGTTATCGGCGAGGTACTTGAGCTTGAGCTCGCTGGGAGTTCCAACAAGTCCGTCGGTGTATGCGGGAGAAACGACAGGGTCTGCAAGCTCCCATATCTTACCCTTGGGGTCCTTAAATGCTCCGTCGCCATAAACCATTACCTCAACGTGCTTGCCCGTAGCCTCAAGAACTCTTGCCTGAATATCAAGCACGAGCTCCTTGCAGTCTCTGGGGAAAAGCTTTACCTTGTCCTCGGTAGACTTGTTAGAGCCGAGAAGTCCGTAATTCTCGTTGTATCCGCTTCCGTCTACGCTTGAGGTCATTATATCGTCAAGACCGCAAACTACCTTTGCTCCGCCCGCAAGAAGTATTCTCTTTGTACGTGCGCGGGTATGGATATCGCAGTTGAGTATGTGGTCTGCGTAATCAAGTATTGTCTTTGCCTGATTTGCGAAAATTATTTCAACCTCTGCTCCGCAAGAGCGAACGAGGTCGCCGTAATACTGAACGTAGTCAACGCCCGTAAACTCGTGGCGGTTCTCGCCAAAGAGCTCGCGGTATTTCTCAAGCGAGAGGACGTCTGAATAAGGATTTACTCCCGCTTCATCTATTTTGTCAAGACTTACAAGCTCGTTTCCAACCTCATCGGAGGGATAGCTGAGCATAAGAACTACCTTCTTACAACCCATTGCGATTCCTCTGAGACAGATAGCAAAACGGTTTCTCGAGAGTATGGGAAAAATTACTCCCACAGTCTCACCGCCAAGCTTTGCGCGCACGTCTGCGGCTATCGCCTCGACCGAAGCATAGTTTCCCTGCGCGCGGGCAACGACCGACTCGGTGATAGATATAACGTCTCTGTCGCGAAGCTCAAATCCTTCAGATTCTGCCGCCTCGAGAACGCTGCGTGTTACCATTTCGCCAAGGTCATCTCCTTCACGGAATATAGGGCAACGAATTCCTCTTGATATCGTTCCAACTTTTCTTGTGTTCTGTTCCATAATCTTCATCTCCTAAAAAAGATTTATCAACAACTAAAAATTATATCACTAAAATCTTTTTCTGTCAATAAGTTTTGAAAAATTAACTCTCTTTAATTTTATATTTTTTCTAAAATGTCGGCAATACGCACAGAAGCCTTTCCGTCTCCGTATAGATTGCTGGACTTTGCCATTTCGCAATACACCTCTTTTTTATCAAGCAAACGCCTCAGATTATTGTAAACGCTCTCATAAGAGCGCCCCACAAGTCTCGGATTACCCAAACTGCCCGCCTCGCCTCTCTCTGTCCTCTCCCTTACCACAAGAGTTGGGATACCGAGATATGAAGCCTCCTCCTGAATACCTCCCGAGTCGGTGACTATCATATAGCTTCGCGCCATGATATTGTGAAAGGCAACGACATCAAGCGGAGCGATGAGCTGTATCCTGTCACATCCTGAAAAGACCTCCTCGGCTATCTCGCGGACCTTGGGATTGGGATGCACGGGATAGATAGCTTTGAGGTCGTCATACTCCTCGAGAATACGCCTAAAGGCTTTGAAAATATCCCTCATAGAGTCACCGATATTTTCGCGTCGGTGCGCCGTAAGAAGTATGAGTTTGTTTCCCTTCGCCCACTCGAGCGCGCTGTGCGGAAAATCTTTTTGCAACGTGTAGGAAAAGCTGTCTATGACGGTATTTCCCGTAACGTATGCCCCGCCCTTTCCCTCACGCTCAAGATTTGCCCGAGCTTTTGCGGTAGGCGCAAAATCATAGCTTGAGACGAGTGATATAGCCTTGCGGTTGAATTCCTCGGGAAAGGGAGAAAAAATATCGTTTGTCCTTAGTCCCGCCTCAACGTGTCCGACAGGTATTCCAAAATAGAACGCCGACACAGCCCCCACGAAAGCCGTGGTCGTGTCTCCGTGAACAAGCACGATGTCGGGTCTTAGCTCATCAAGCACCGCTCTTATTCGCGAAAATATTTCAGAGGTAACGTCAAAAAGTGTCTGCCCCTCGCGCATTACCGAAAGGTCGCGATCGGGAACGACGCCGAATATCCGGAGCGCACCGTCGAGCATCTCGCGATGCTGTCCGCTGACACATAGAAAGACCTCAAATCCTTCCCTTTTTTTAAGTTCATTTACAAGCGGACACATCTTTATAGCCTCGGGACGTGTTCCGATAACTATCAATATCCTTTTCATATCATTCTCCAAACATATTTGTTATTATAAGTATTTCATACTTTGGGAAAATAATACAAATGATACAAAAAAGTGAGCCGAAAAACAGCTCACCTTTTGTATGTCATTTTTTTATGCGCTTTATTATTTGTGAAGCGTCAATCCCAGCCGCCTCGTATATGCTCATTCCCGCCCTTGACTCAACAAAATCGTCGTCTACCGCAAGGATATCCACTGTCTTGTTTTTCATTATCGGCATATCGCGCATAGTATCGGAAAGTATCATTCCCGCGCCTCCGTTCTTTATCTCTTCCTCAAGGAATATAACCTTACATTCTCCGCTTGGAAGCATAGCGGATATCAGGGACGCGATGTCACGGTACGGCTTTAATTTTTCAAGCAGTATAATGCCTGCCTCATACCCATCTGCGCGAAGGATATCACAAGCCCGAAGCGCCTCTGTAACTATTCTTCCGTGGGTAACGATCACGGCGCAAAGCTTTTCAGACGCGTCAAAATTTGCCACAGCGCCAAGTGCGCCCGTATCTCCGTTCGAATAAAACTCTGCCACGACTCTTTCGTCCTCTGTTCCGTTCGGATATCGTATCGCCGACGGCGTGGAAAGCTCATTTGCCTCGCGGAGCGCTCTTTTGAGCGCGGAGCTTGTTATGGGTGTAAATATAGTCATATTTGGTATCTGCGAGAGAAAAGCAACGTCGAATATTCCGTGATGTGTCGCGCCGTCAGATGAATTCAAGCCCGCGCGGTCAACAAGAAGCTTTATAGGCAGCTTCTGGAGCGCCGCGTCGTGAATAACATTGTCGTATGCTCTTTGAAGAAATGATGAATATACCGCAAAATAAGGCTTCATTCGGTTTGCGGCAAGAGCTGCGGAAAAGGTGACCGCGTGCTCCTCTGCGATACCCACGTCAAAAAATCTGCTTGGGTGTCTTGCCCTAAAGCTCTCAAGCCCCGTCCCGTCGCACATAGCCGCCGTGATGGCGCAAATGCTCTCGTCTCTGCCTGCCATAGCGGCAAGCTCCTCCCCCATAATATGAGAGAAATTCGGCTTATCAATAGCTACCTTTGCGGCTGGGGACAATCCGTGATATTTGTCGGGCGCGCTTTCCGCCGGAGTATATCCCTTTCCCTTCAGAGTCTTTACGTGAACGACAACGCTCTCGTCAAGCTTGCACGCCTCACGAAGAAGATTTTCCACCTCGGAGTAGTTGTTTCCGTCAACAGGTCCGAGATAGGTAAGCCCCATGCTTTCAAAGTAATTTGAGCCGTAAAGCGCATTTTTAAGAGCCTTTTTCACGCCTCTCACAAAGCGAAAAAGCTTATTGCCGACAAAGGGAATATGCTTGAGAAATGCGCCTGTTGCCTTTTTGGTCTTAAAATATCCCGATGAGTTTCTTATTTTTGAAAGATGCTTTGCAAATCTTCCTATGTTCTTGGATATAGACATCTCGTTCTCATTCATAACGATTATAAGTCTTATATCCTTTCGGCAGTTGTTGAGCGCCTCGTGTATCATTCCGCCCGTGTACGCTCCGTCGCCGACAACAGCTATTGTGTATGCGTCAGAGCCCTGAAGCTTATCGGATATAGCAAATCCGAGCGCGGCAGACAAGGATGTGGAGCTGTGCCCCGCCCCAAAGCAGTCGTGCTCGCTCTCGCTTCTTTTTGTAAAGCCGCTTATTCCGCCTGCGGTACGCAGGGTGTGCATTTTATCGGCTCTGCCCGTAAGCATCTTGTGAACGTAGCTCTGATGTCCAACGTCAAAGATTATATGGTCGTGCGGTGAGGAAAAAACACGGTGTATCGCCAGAGTGAGCTCAACTATGCCGAGATTTGAGGCGAGATGCCCGCCGTTTTTTGTGACAGTCTCAACAAGCTCGGCACGTATCTCCTCTGCAAGAGGAATCATAGCCTCATTCGGCAAAGACCTCAAGTCTTCGGGCGAATTTATTCTATTTAAATACTTATAATTTTTGTTGTTCATATCGGATAAAAAGCTCTCCGTAATTATTTTCGTTTCCTCAATTATATCACAAAGCGGTGAGCTTATCAATATGAAAACTATATTTTAATTTTTGTAGCTTGTG
>JAZSBF010000003.1:0-45134 GCA_045602205.1 Eubacteriales bacterium | reverse complement strand
GGGGCTGTCACATTTGACGAGACCGAAAAAGTCCGATATAAAAATAAAAAAGAGCTCATTATCAGACAAAAAATGAAAATGAGACACTAATATGTTGAATTTCTGCGAAATTCTTCATTTTATGGACTTTTTCTACCGCCGTTCTGGGAACTCCACGTACACTCGTACGCCTATCGTTCCCAGAAACAGCGCTTCTCGCCTAAATCTGACTATCCCCTAAAGTGGGCCTGTTTCAAATTTGCATTTGAGACAGCCCCTTGTTTTTGGTAGCTTAAAATTTAAGAGTTTCCTGTTGTTTCGGCGGGGTCTGTATCATCACCGTCTTCTGTACCGTCATCTGTGGTAGGAGGAAGGATGGGAGTATCTATATTGTTTACTGTCATACAGTCGCCTGAAACAAATTTGAAGGTCTTGCCTGTCGATGTGTAGTATACATCATAAAGATTTGTTTCGGGATTCAAGAGGTAAGCATAAGTGCGCTTCTGCGCGGGGGATGTGAAAACGGGAAGTCCCGAAAGCTCGACACGGTCGAAGGATACAAGCTCCTCATCAGAGCCTTCCTCGGTCATATAGATCTTGTTTCCGTCAAGTGTATCAAAATAAAGAATGTTGGAATATCTGTTGAACGAAAGCTCGGTAACGTCCTCAAATATACGGCTCTTCTTTTCGGTAGAGGACTTGTAGAACATCAGATTGTTATCATCTGTGAGGTAGTAAAGGTTGTCCTTTGCTGTGATAACAAACGTGTAAACATTGTCAGTAACTTTCTCTTTTTTGGGAGAACTCTTTTCCGTTACCTCAACGTAGCGGAGAGAAGAAGTGTTGCTTGAGTCATCTATAAAGTAGAATCTTTCACCGTCGCTTGAAAGCTGACCGTTATACGAAGCTATCTTTGTGGATTCGTACTTTTTATTTATGTAGTATACAGCGCTCATGTTATTCTCGGGATTAGGAAGGATGTTTTGAACAACGATGTTCTTGAGAGAGGAGAGCGAAACTACATTAGGGTCGGAAAGAACCGGCTCACATACACCCCAACCGATCTTTGCTGATGTGCCTGACTTTATGTTGAAAATGTGGCTCTGGTAGCTTACGCTGCCATCAGTACCGGTAGACAGAGTGGAATATATGATCTCTTCGCCGTCTATATTCGAGTATACGATGTTATCGAAATTGCTTGCGATGCTTACCTTGTCGTTATCCGCTGTGGGAACAAGGTAAAGCTTCTTTGCGCCAAACTCATCAGCGCCATAAGCATAGATATACTCGCCGCCCTTTGTGAGACTAACGGGGATCATATTTGTTGCGTATGATTCGCTTGAACCGTCGATGAAGAGGTAAAGCTTTACGTCGCCTTGGTCGTTTAATGCGGTGTATGCAACAGCCGTAGCATCGGGAGATATTACGAAGCTGGATGCGGAGAGATTCGAGGTAATGCTGTTCTCATCTTCATTAGCGTAGAAATAGACCTTGGATTTTCCTACTTTTTCTTCTCTGTATACAATGCCGGGAGCGAACTGTGCGTAACTTAAGATCTCAGAAACTCCGTCTGCGACCTCGGTTATCTTTTTGTTTTCGAGAATGTAGATATTATATCCGCCGTCGGTAGCATTCTCGAAAATGTAAGCAAAGGAATTATCTGCTGCAGGTATAAGTGTTAACTCATTTTCAAAAGCTTCACCGACAACTTGTCCGTTCATTTCCACAACGTAATTGCCTTCACTCTCGTAGGTTACGAAGGAGTTGTTTTGAGCGACTATGTCCTTGCTTGACGAGTTGATAACAGAAACCACAACTACTATCAAAAGTACAAGAGCCACTACCGAGATGAGAGTGACGAGCAATGTCTTTGAATTCAGTTCAAAGGTGCGTGATTTTTTTCTTTTAGGGGATGTATTTTTCTTTTTGGGTGCTTGCTCATTGGGAGCGTTGAAAGCATTGAAATCATCCATTATATTATACCTCCAAATATACTTTATAATTATTCTTAGATATTTTACCACATTTATAATATATATGCAATAACATATTATTAAAAAATGATGAACAAACAATTAACAACACCATATATTGTGTTTCTTTTTATCAAAAAACGCCTTATTTTGAATAAAACCTGTTTTTGTCATAAGACGGACAACTCTAAAATATACTTGTACAAAGAAAAAAAGGAGATACAAAATGCGGGTGAAAATATCAAACTTCAAAAGCCGTCCGTCCTATCCCGAGGAGCTTGACGCTTTTCTTCCGTCAAGGTTAAAGGAGGAGATATCCGCTCTTTTGGGAGTCGTGAAAATTGAGGAGATAAGACTGAGGCGAGAGCAGAGTGTGACGCTTACGACAGACAGAGAAAATATTTTTTTGCGCACGGTTTTGAGCCGAGAGGAGATAAACGATATTCTTTCGGATATGTGCGGACATTCCATATACGCCCACAGTGAAACGATAAATAAGGGATATATTACTCTCAGAGGCGGGATAAGAGTAGGAATATGCGGCAGGGCGGCAGTAGAGAGCGGGAGCGTTATCGGCGTATACGACGTCTCGGCTCTCAACATAAGGATACCTTCGTATATAAGGAGTGTGGGAGAGCCGATCTGTTCATTACTTAGGTCTATGCCCACTTCGAAAGGCGTACTCATATATTCTCCGCCGGGTGTGGGAAAGACCACACTGCTTCGCTCGGTGGCGTACAGAATGTCAAGTGGAGAGGCGGCACGGCGTGTGGCGGTGATAGATACTCGCGGCGAGCTTTGCGGATTTGAGGGGTTGAAGGGGGCGGCGATCGATATGCTTTCGGGTTATCCCAAGCCGCTTGGTATAGAGATAGCGGCGAGGACAATGAACGCAGAACTTATGGTGTGCGACGAGATAGGCGGAGAGGATGAGGCAGACGCGATAATTTCGGCGCAGAATTGCGGAGTTCCTCTGCTTGCGAGTGCGCACGGAGATAATATCGCGGGACTTCTCAGACGGCCGCAGATACTAAAGCTACATAAGGCGGGGGTGTTCGGGGCGTACGTAAGGATAGCGCGCGCGCCTTCGGCAATCGACTATCGCTATGAGATAAGGAGGGCAGAGGAGGCAGATGCAGTTTTACAAAATAGCGGGAGCGCTCATATTGGCTCTTAGCGGCTTTGGCGGAGCTTATATGCTGAATACGGCGGCGTCGCTTAAAGCCTCGCAAACAGAGGCGCTGATATCTTTTCTCCGCTTTGTAAGGGCGCAGATAGAATGCTTTGCGATGCCCGCCGCTGAGATAATTTTGCGTTGTGATAAAAAGCTTCTTGCTGATTGCGGTTTTTCGGTATCCGAAAGAGATACGAGCTTTGAGAGCCTGATACGAGGGCTTTCGGTGTCTGACGGCGAGAGCCGCGAGATAATAGAGAGCTTTCTTAGGGGATTTGGAAAGAGCTACCGAGAGGAGCAGATAAAGGAATGTGATTATTATATAGAGTTGCTCAGTGAAAGGCGGCAAAAGATCTTTGAGGAGCTTCCAAACAAAAAGAGGGTAAATTCGGCGTTGTGCATATCCTCCGCTTTGGCGGCGGTGATATTGCTTTTATGAGTTGACGGCGTGATATGAGAGGATGATGATAATTTATGGACGTAACGCTTATACTGAAGATCGCGGGGGTAGGGATACTCGTCTCTGCCGCATCTGCGATACTTAATAAATCCGGCAGGGACGAGCAGGCGATATTCGTTACCGTGGCGGGAATAGTGGTGGTAATGCTGATGCTTGTGGGCGAGCTTGGCGAGCTTATTGAAGCTATCAGAACGGTCTTTGGCTTCTGATGGGTACGCTGACGCTTAAGGTATGCGCTCTCGCAGTCATTTGTACCGCCGTGGGAGTCGTAGTAAAGCAGATAAAGAACGAAATGTCTTTTGCGCTGAGAGCGGCGGGGGGAGTGCTTATATTCGGCATACTGCTGCTTAGCCTCGAGCCGTTTTTCTCTTTTTTTGATGAGCTCGGAGGACTTGCGGGGACGGAGGAATATGTAGGGATAATGCTCAGATCTCTCGGTGTCGCCATTCTGTCTCACGTCTGCGCGGGCATATGCAGGGACGCGGGAGAGGGAAGTCTTGCAGGCGGGGTGGAGCTTGCGGGGAAGATAGAAATACTTATTTTATGTATTCCGCTTATCGAGAGGATACTCGGATACGCCTCGGAAATGATTTGGGTGCAGGGATGAAAAAATGAAAAAGAAGATATTAAAGTGTTTGGCTTTTGTCCTGTTGAGTGTGTTGTTTAGTGTGAGTGTCGGCGCTGCGGACAGTGAGGGCGCGGCTCTTCCAAAAGAATATTACGAGGTGCTTGAGGAGCTGCCCGACGAGGTTGCGAGCGAGCTTCCCGAGGGCTTTTTCGGTAGTGAGGACGAGGATATAGGGGAGGCGATACTTGAGGTAAGCAGTCCCAAATACATATTTTCATATATTGGCTCTCTCGTGTCTTTAGGTGTGAGCGATGCCGTGTCGATAGCCGCGACCCTTTGCGGAATACTCGTGATATCCGCCGTCTTTTCGGCTCTGAGAAATTCGATAGGCTCCCCCGCGCTCTCAAAGGCGATAGAATTCTGCTCGTCCTGCGCTATCTTCGCCGCCATAATTGGAATACAGCGCACGCGTATAGCGCTTGTGGCGGATTTCTTTGAGCGAGTTAATTCCTTGATGCTTGGAATGATACCTGTGGCGGGTACGGTATGGGCTATGGGCGGCAATATATCCACGGCAACTGTTGGGAGCGCGGGGCTGTATTCATTCCTCGCTCTATCCGAGTTCTTTTGCGCAAAGACGCTTATGCCTATAACGAGTCTCTGCATTGCCTTTGCACTTTGTAGAAGTCTGTCTCCCGAGCTTGATCTCAGTGGCTTTTCCTCGGGGATAAAAAAGACTTACACTTTTATTCTCGGTTTTATAATGACGGTTATGCTGGCGCTACTTTCGGCGCAGACCTCACTCGCTGTCGCTGCCGACGGAACTGCCGCAAGGGCGGCTAAAATGGTGACCTCATCTATGATACCGATAGTCGGAGGCTCGGTCTCCGAGACGCTTCGCACCGTGGCGTCAAGCGTGCAGTATATAAAGAGTGTCGTGGGAGTGAGCGGAATAGTCTTTTTGCTGATGCTTTTGCTTCCGACACTTATCTCGCTGCTTCTTGCCAGACTGGCTTTTCTGTTTTCGGGGAGCGTAGCTGACCTTCTGGGATGTGAGCGCGAGAGCCGACTCATAGGGGAGCTTGGGAGCGTATACGGATGTATGATAGCGGTGGTTTCCATGTGCTCTGTGATGTTTATTCTTGCGCTCAATATATTCATAAAAACGACGGTGGTGTAGAAATGAAGGAATACGTAATTACACTTGTTTCGGTGTCTATAATATGCGGCATCATTCAGACTCTCGCTCCTGAATCCGCGGGCGACGCACTCAGAAAGTACGTAAAGCTTGCAAGCAGTCTCTGTCTTTTATGTATGATACTCGCGCCTGTATCGGCATTTGTGCGCGAGGTGAGCGACAATGGGCTTGATATAGGAGAGAAGTGGTTTGACAGCGAGGAGGCGGGTGAGAGATACGAGGCGGTATACCAGGAAAGTATAGGGCAATATACCGCCGCCGAGCTTGAGGAGATATGCGAAAAAGAGGCGGCTGAACGATTTGGGATAGAGAGAAGCATCTTCGATATAAACGTCCTTGTCGTATCCGAAAACGAGAGCTTAGATGTGGATAGGGCGGTCTTGTCTCTACACAAAACGACCGACAAAAACGACCCCCGCGATATAGCTGAATTTATTTCGTCTATGCTTAGCTGCGAGTGTGAAATTATATATACGTAATTTGTCGTTTTTTGCAAAATAAAAAATCAAAAGCCTTTAAAATACGACAAAAAATCGGAGATGATTGATATGAAAAACGAAAACAACAATTCAAAAAAGAGCGTAAAAATAATATTACTTATTTTAGGCGCGGCACTTGGAGTTTTTCTCCTTTTGTTAGGCTCTTATATGGATAAGGAGAAAAAAAGCGCCGACGAGGGAGAGGCGGCAGATAGACTTGAGACGAGTATGAACGCCGAGGAATATGCCGCCGCTGCCGAGCATAGGATAGCTGAGCTTTGTTCGGGCGTGAGGGGGGTGTCGGATGTGCGTGTGGTGGTCACGCTCGCGGGCGGATACAACGCGGTCTATGCACAAAACTCGCAATCGAGCGCATCCGGTTACAGAAACGAATTTGTGCTCACGGGCAGCGGGTCTTCGGAAGCTCCGCTGCTTGTCGGATATTCCGTACCCGAGATATCGGGTGTGGGAATAGTTTGCTCGGGCGGGGGCGATGCAAGTGTGAGGCGGGAGATAATATCACTTGTCAGTGCTACCTTTGGGGTCAGCAGCAACAAAATATACGTAACCGAAGGACAAAATTAAAAAGAAGGTCATATTTTTCACAAGGTGAAAATATAAATGTAACGTAGAAATTAATTTTCGGAGGATAGAAAGTATGAAATTTCAAAATTTTAAGGAAAAATTCAGAAGATTTGCCCAGAAAGTAGGCAAGAGAAACTTTATTATCGCAGGCGCGGTCTTACTTATTGCCGCTGCGGTGATAGTCAATTTTGCGGTCTTTTCGGGCAAAAAGAACGACGGATTTGATTACGATCAAAACACGGGACTTGAAGCGCCCGAGACCAATAAGCCCGCTTCGACAGAGTCCTCGAAGAACGAAGGCGATTCTTACTTCTCAAGCGTTCAGATAAGCAGACAGAGAACGAGAGACGAGGCGATACAGGTGCTTCAGAGCGTAGTTGAGAATCAGTCCTCAACCGAGACTGCAAAGAATGAGGCTCTTGCCGAGATAAACAAGCTCGCGGGAGTTATGGAAAGCGAAGCAAATATTGAGACGCTTATCGTCGCAAAGGGCTTTGAGGAATGTGTTGCCGTGATCAGCGGAGACAGCGCGAGCGTAGTGGTAAAGAGTGATGGACTTATCCCCGCGCAGATATCCCAGATAAACGAGATAGTTTATCAGCAGGCGGGAATTCTTCCCGTAAATATCACAATAATCGAAAGATAATGTCAGAGAAGAGCTCTTTTGCATATGCTTTATTGCACAGAAAATTTGCAGGAGGCATATGAATGAGAGAGTGTGATGATAAGCGTTACTTTAAAGCTGATGCGATATTTGCGGCATCAAACAGCGCAAGTGGCTTTAAAAGCTATTACGACGAGGTGTTCAAAAGGTCGGAGCTTGAGAGGTTATACATAATAAAGGGCGGCCCCGGCACAGGAAAAAGCAGCTTTATGAAGCGTGTGGCGGAGTACGCAACGTCCCGCGGATATTACGTAGAGAGCTACCGATGCTCCTCAGACCCCGAATCTCTTGACGGAATAATTATCGACGGTAGAATAGGCTTTCTTGACGGAACAGCGCCCCACAGCTTTGACGCGGAGCTTGTAGGGGCGCGCGACGAGATAATAAATCTGGGTGAGTTTTGGGACTCGGATAGGCTTGCACAGAGAGTAGGCGAGATCAATGAGCTATCTGCGAGAAAAAAAGAAGCATATATTAAGGGATACCGCTATCTTTCGGGTTGTGGCTCTCTTGACGGGATAATGAGAGCTCTCATCTTTCCGGCGCTTAAAGAAAAAAAGCTTATGGGGTACGTTACGAGGATACTCTCCGAGATACCGTCAAGCGAGGGCGGAGAAATTACTCCGGCACTTGTAGATTCTGTCGGAATGAAGGGCAGGGTGCGCTTTGACAGCTATGAGAAGTGCGCCGAGAAGCTTTATTCTGTCAGCGACGCTTACGGTACAGCATATCTTTTTATTGCCGCTATCATCACAGCGGCAAAGAGAAAGGGAATAGATATGCGTATATCATACGACCCGATAATTCCCGATAAGCCTGACGGAGTTTTCTTCTCTGGCTACGGTATTGCGTTTGTAAAATGCGAGGCGTGGGAGTGCGAATACGAGGGCGCTCACCGCATAAATATGAAGCGCTTTCTCGATAAAGATATCCTTGACAGAGTAAAGAAGGAATATAGATACGACGCGAAGCTCTATGATGCGCTTCTGTCCTCTGCTTGTGACTCGTTTGCCGAGGCGGGAGAGAGCCATTTCGAGCTTGAAAGGATATATTCCGAGTGTATGGATTTTGGAGCAAAGGAGCGCTTTACAGCCTCATTCTGCGAGATGCTCGGACAGCGATTGGGATGATAGTTAGGGATTTTATTACTTTCTGTATTTTCAGAAAGTAACCAAAGAAAAACAAGAGAGGAGAGAGCACAAAAAGCTCTCTCCTCTCTTGACTCTCCTCTCACGACAACACGGCAGTCGATTATTACCTGCGCCCCGAAGATTTTCCCTAAATCGTTTCTGCGAAAAAATTGTTTGTTATGCTGTTGTGATGATATTGCGAAAATTGTTTGTAACGGGAGGGGCTAAATATTTGCGAAGCAAATTTTACGTCGCTTGCGACAGTTGCTCTTCCCGTTATAATAAAAAAGCAACACGTCGGTACGCAAATGTCCGACGTGTTGCTTCCTTAGAGGAAAATATCCCACTTAGCAAAATAATATTTAGAGAGCCAAAAACCTTTTCTAAAAAGGTTTGGAGAGCGCGAGAACCTTTCCTCAAAAGGTTCTCGTATTACTCTCCTAACACAAACTAACTAACAAACTAACTATTCTCCCCGAAGATGTCAAGCTGATCGGGGTTCTTTTTTTGGTCTTTTGTATAGCTTATACCCAGATGCTCGTAGGCGAGACGTGTGACGCATCTTCCGCGAGGGGTACGGCTGAGGTAGCCTATCTGCATAAGGAATGGTTCATAAACGTCCTCAATAGTGACCGCTTCCTCGCCGATCGTTGCCGCAAGCGTCTCAAGACCCACAGGACCTCCGTCATAAAATCTGATTATCGTCTCAAGCATACGCCTGTCGGTGTTGTCAAGACCGAGCTGGTCTATCTCAAGCTTCTGCAAAGCATAATTTGCGATAACGCTGTCGATAGTCTCCTTTCCCGCAACCTGTGCGAAATCACGTACTCTCTTGAGAAGGCGATTTGCTATTCGGGGCGTTCCGCGTGAGCGAGAGGCTATCTCGTAAGCGCCGTCATCGGTTATGTCAAAGCCGAGTATTCCCGAGCTTCTGCGAACTATTACCGCAAGCTCCTCGGGAGAGTAAAGCTCAAGCTTGAGCACGACTCCGAAACGGTCGCGCAGAGGTGTGGTAAGCTGTCCCGCTCTTGTGGTAGCGCCTATCAGAGTGAATCTCGGAAGGTCGATACGAATGCTTCTGGCGGCGGGACCCTTTCCGATAATGATATCAAGGGCATTATCCTCCATAGCGGGATAGAGTATCTCCTCAACAGTTCTCGGCAGACGGTGTATCTCGTCGATAAACAGAACGTCACCCTCAGAAAGATTTGTAAGGAGCGCCGCAAGATCGCCCTGCTTTTCTATCGCAGGACCCGAGGTAACTCGTATGTTTACGCCCATTTCGTTTGCGATAATATTTGAAAGAGTGGTCTTTCCAAGACCGGGAGGGCCGTAGAGCAGAACATGGTCAAGGCTGTCTTGGCGGAGCTTCGCGGCCTTGATATAAACGCTCAGATTTTCCTTTACCTTTTCCTGACCGATATAGTCGTCAAAGGTCTTTGGACGCAGGGAGAGATCGGTGTCGGAATCCTCTTTGGTATAGGAGGTCGTCATCATTCGGTTTTCAAAATCAAATTCTTCATCAAACATACCGGATCCTCCTTATCTCATAAGCTTTTTTAGCGCTTCCTTGATAATATCGTCGACCTCAAGCGTCGAGATATCTATCTTCTTGATGACCGCTTCCGCCTCGCTTCTCGTGTAACCGAGGACCGTGAGTGCGCTGATAGCATCGGAGCGCTTATCGGCAATTCCCACAATATCGGAGCTGTCGTCGAAAAATGTGTCAGTTCCCAGATCCTCAAAGCCTTTTCCTTTGAGCTTGTCCTTAAGCTCAAGCACTATTCTCGCGGCGGTCTTAGGACCTATGCCATTCGCCTTGGATATAGTCTTTTTATCGTCCGTGCATATAGCCGCAGCGAGCTTTGCGGGGGAGAGAAGCGACAGAATGGATATCGCCGCCTTAGGACCTACGCCCGAGACCGTAATGAGAAGCTTGAAAGAGTCAAGCTCGTCCTCGGTCGCAAAGCCAAAAAGCTCGATACCGTCCTCTCGGACTGCCATATAGGAGTAAAGTGTCACCGTCGGCTTTTCCTCCACGCTTCTGTGCGGGGGCATTTGCGCGTGTGTCGAGGCGGAGATCGTGAGCTTGTAGCCCACGCCGCCCGCATCTATAACGGCGAAGCTTGGATCAAGATGAGCAAGCTTGCCACTGATATAATAGAACATTTATTTTTCTCCGTTGTCTTTATTTTTGTCGTCTGACTGTTCGGTTGTGGTGTTATTTTTGTTATCATCAGAGTTTGCGGTGGAGTTTTCTGTGTTTAAGAAGTTTGATACCGTTTTAGTTATATCCAAAAAGGTGTCCTTAAAGGATTTTCCTTTTCTTTCTTCTTCGGTGAGCAACATCTCCTGCTCGGCATCCTCGTCAAAGTCCTCAAGCAGCCAAAGCGTATCCTCACATTCGCTTTCCTCAAGCTTCATAAACTTTCTGAAAAGCGCCTTTGAGATAAGCTCGAATATCATTATCGCGATAAATATTATAATGCCCGCTAAAGAGATAGTAAGTCCGAGCTTATATACTGTCGGGAAGTATCGCATCTCAAGCGTGTGATCGCCGGCGTCATCTATGTCAAAAGCGATAAGCGAATTCATTACCTCGTAGGTCTCGACCTCTTTGCCGTCAACTATGATATGCCAACCCTTGTCATAGGGAATAGTGGTAAATATCGTCTGAGACTCCTTGTCGGTGCTGATTGTGCCTGTGAGGTGAGATTGCTTGAAGTTCTCGTCTATTACGTATTGAGGATTTGCCTTAAGACGCGCAAATGCGTCGGCGAACACCTCATTGTCAATATAGTAGAAGTAATCACAGGCAGTTTTGAGATAGAGGTCATCATGAGAGAGTGTAAGCGTCACTACAAGAGTTTTTCCTTCCTCAAAAGTTCCGAGGGAGATTATTCTATCGGTCTTTACATCAAAATAATTTCCTAAATTGACCTGCTTTTCGTCTTTCTTGATCCCGCCTTCCATGTTGAAGGAGCTTACACTGAGCTTTGTTTCTCTCGTGTATTTACTCGGCGCGTAGAATAATATCTCTCCGTCTCTGGGCGCGGTGATCGTGAATGAGACAGATGCATCGTTTTCGCTCTCAGCCGTGTAGTGTGTGTGACCGTCTATCTGCGATACGGAAGCGTATTTCACCGACGAATCTTCTATTGATATGGGAGTGAATACGTTAAGCATTTCCTCCTCGCCAAGCATATCCGATATAAGCGAATTAAGTCTTATAAAGTGGCTGTCGTAGCTGTCGGGATCAAAATCCTTGACCGAGCTGTCAACACCGTAGGCGAGAGAGAGCGCGTAGGGGTTAAGGTATGCAGTATCGGAATTTGCCGTATATTGCTTGGAATATCCGTAAAGCTTTTCGAAGTTGGAGTTATTGTTGTCGATAACGTACTTTATTCCAAGCAAGGAGTCGTTAACAGGATTTCCGCCAAAATACTGCGACCAGTGAGAGCTTGAAGAGTATCCCATAAGGTGCAGGAATTTAATAGTGTCGGCGTTAAGTGTTGAGGTAGAGCCCGAAAGACCGAATGTTGCAAATGCCATATTGTCGTTGACTCGGCGCTGGTCGGTCTTCTCCATACGGTAAAAGCCCTTGTCGTTTTCCTTCACCATTTCTATCAGAGGTCTCTTTTCGGAGAGAAAATCGTTGTATCCCGAATAGCCGGAATAGATAACGTCTTTGTCAAACTGATTCATACACGAAATGGAGCTGCAAACGATCTCGATGCATACCACAGCGGCAAGAATTGCCGAAAGGCTCTCGCGGGTCTTTACTTTCTTTACCTTCATAAGAGAGCAGAGAATAGCGAACATAATACACGTAACTATTATAGTCAGCCATATACATTCGATAGTAAGGAGCTTTTCCTCGGATTCGACATAGATCTCAAAGGTGTGCTTTTCGCAGACCGCTACAAAGAGAACTATAAATGCAGATATTGCAAGAAGGGTCTTTTCACTCACTCTGCGGAGATTTCCAAAGCCCTTGTAAGCGAGTACGAGCAGGAAGAAACATAAAAGGAAGCTGTATCGTGCGTTGAGCCAGTTGGGAACTTGAAAGCCGTGCCATATAAGGTCAAGAGTGCTTGCGAAGAAGCTTATGATAAAGAAGCCGATAAATGCGCCGGATGCAAGCTTTTCACGCAGGGGTATTTTCTTGGATAAAAAGAAGATCGGTACAAGTATCAAGGTAAGCACACCCGTGTAAACGAACGGTATTCCCTCGGGGCGCACAGTATCGTACGAGGAGGGAAGGAATTTCGTGAGGAAGTCGAGCACGTTGAATTTTGCCGTAAGCGACCAATTGGGATTTGAAAATTCGTTTTTATCGAAGCCGAGAGAGTAATAAGCGCCGAGAATTATAAAGGCGCTTATCGCAACGCCTATTGCCGAAAAGACGGCTATTCTTATAAAGGATCTGAGCTTGTGAGCTTTCTCGCCGCGGGGATTGTTTCTTCCGTCGCCGTAAGCATAGAGGTAGAAGAAGAAATACGCCGCAACGTAGATACAGACCATATATCCGATGTAGAAGTTGCTCCATATCGTGAGCGCGAGAGAAATTACAAATAGCTTGTATTTTCCGAATTTTACAAGCTGCTCGATGCCGAGAGTCAGAAGCGGCAGCCAGATCATAGCGTCTATCCACATCGTATTGTTCTGGTGTATTACGGCGTAAGCGCAGAGCGAATACATTACTGAGAAAGCGATGACCATGATCTTGTTCGTGTTTTTTGAATTCTTGTGCAGATAGAAACCAAAGGTGTATCCGCAAAGACCGACCTTGAGTATAAATAAGGTCAGAAGAGCCTCGAGTATTCTGTGCTGAGGAAAGAGCGCCACGATATAGGAAAGCGGACTCGCGATATAGTAGGCATAGATACCGATGAACTCACCGCCGAGCGCGCGTGAGAAGGAGTAGAGAATATCGGCGTCTCCGTACACGAAATTTCTGAGAGACTCAAAAAAATATACGTACTGGGCGTTAAGGTCAAGCACGAGAACAGAGCCGTCTCCAAACGGGTGTATCTCCCGAACAAGATAGAGCAGATACATAAGTATTGCGGGAACTATAAAGCAGAAAACAAGATAGGAGGATCTTGACGCAGTTATCCTGTTTTGGATCTTGCGAAGAAAGAACGTCTTATTTTCGTTCTTGGTGTTTTCGTTTATCGTAGTGGTGTTCATTTTGTCTCCTCTCTGTTTTCACTCTGAATTATACGCTTAGTCGCCTTCTCAAGCTTTATTCGGTCTATCGTCATATCCCGTCCGCAGCCTCGGCAGACTATTCTAATTTCACTGCCCACGCGAAGCACTAGGAATTCCTTCGTTCCGCAGGGATGAGGCTTTTTAAGTTCGAGTATATCTCCGACGTTAAATTTAATTATTTCCATAGAAAAAATCCTTTTTTATGCAATTCTTATATTATTCTATCATAATATCAACAATTTGTAAACAAGTAATCAAAATTTTACAAATTTAATAAAATATATTTGACTTAGTAATTTGTTTGTGATATAATGTAATGTGAGTTATTTTGCGAAAAAGGAGGAGCTTTTATGATAATACTCGGAATAGACCCCGGACTTGCCATAGTGGGTTGGGGAGTTATAGATTATAAGGGCTCTAAATTTGAGGTTCTCGGTTACGGCTCTATCCAGACCCCCGCGGGAATGCCGACCGAGCAAAGACTTTCTGCGATATACGACGGTATGACAGAGATAATAGAAAAATACAAACCCGAGCAAATGGCGGTGGAGGAGCTTTTCTTCAACACCAATCAGACGACGGGAATACGGGTCGCGGAGGCGAGGGGGGTAATTCTTCTCTCGGCTACAAGGCACGGAGTATCCTGCTTTGAATATACGCCGCTTCAGGTCAAGCAGTCTGTCGTTGGATACGGAAGGGCAGAAAAAAAGCAGGTGATAACTATGGTTACGATGCTTCTCGGACTCAAGTCCGCGCCAAAGCCCGACGACACAGCCGACGCGCTTGCGATAGCTGTCTGTCACGCGCACTCGGGTGTGTCGAGACTCGCTAAGTATTATAACAACAAATAAACGATAAGAGACGATAAAAGGAGAAGGACCGTGTGGTGTTCTGAAAATTGGAAGGACTATGAATTGCTCGATGTATCCGACGGAGAGAGACTTGAGCGATGGGGAAAATATATACTTGTAAGACCTGACCCTCAGGTCATCTGGAAGGATTCCGCAAAGCATCCGCTCTGGAAGAAGGCTGACGCCGTTTACAGACGCTCCTCAAGCGGAGGCGGCGGCTGGTTAAAGAACACGCTTCCGCCTCAGTGGAATATCGGATACGGCGACCTTGGCTTCGTTATAAAGCCTATGGGCTTTAAGCACACGGGACTTTTTCCCGAGCAGGCGGCTAACTGGGACTGGTTCTCGGAGCTTATCAGAAAGTCGGGAAGAAAGATAAAGGTACTTAACCTTTTTGCTTATACGGGCGGAGCTACCGTAGCGGCGGCAAAGGCAGGAGCGGCTGTCGTGCACGTTGACGCCGCAAAGGGAATGGTTGCGCAGGCGAAGGAGAACGCCGCTCTCTCGGGACTTTCTGACGCGCCGATAAGATACATCGTTGACGACTGTAAAAAATTTGTTGAGCGTGAGATACGCAGAGGCAATAAATACGACGCGGTAATTATGGACCCGCCCTCGTACGGCAGAGGACCGTCGGGCGAGGTGTGGAAGATAGAGGACAGCGCGGACGAGCTTATAACGCTGACGGCGAAGCTTTTGTCCGATGATCCGCTGTTCTTCCTCATAAATTCATATACCACGGGGCTTTCTCCAATGACGATGAAATACATTCTCGATCTTCGTATATCGTCAAGGTTTGGGGGAAAGACCGACACGGGAGAGCTTGGACTCAGGGTCAGCGCTACAAAGGGATATCTTCCTTGCGGAGCGAGCGCTCGATGGACGGCTGATTAATTTTAGAAAAAAGGTGCTTTGAATGAGTTTACCGTTTATAAAAGTTGAAAATGTTTACTATTCATACAAAGAAGATAACGGGGAGGCAATTCCTGTTATCAAGGATCTGAGTGTAGAGATAGGAGAGGGAGAATTCGTGGCGGTGCTCGGACACAACGGTTCGGGAAAATCCACGTTCGCCAAGCTCCTCAATATGATATACACACCGCAGTCGGGAAAAATATATATCGACGGCAAGGACATAACCGATGAGAATATGAGCGAGAACGAGGTCTTTTCTCTCAGAAAAAAGGTCGGAATGGTCTTTCAGAATCCCGATAATCAGCTCGTAGCGACGATAGTTGAGGACGACGTGGCGTTCGGACCCGAAAACCTCGGTATACCGTCGGATGAGATAAGGCGTAGAGTGGACGCGGCGCTTGCCACTGTCGGTATGACAAAATACGCGCATCACGAGCCGCACAGGCTCTCGGGCGGTCAGAAGCAGAGGGTCGCCATCGCGGGTATCATCGCGATGACCCCCAAGTGCATAATATTTGACGAATCGACCGCTATGCTTGATCCCATAGGCAGACGCGAGGTGCTTTCTTCAATAAAGAAGCTGAACTCGGAGATGGGTATCACGATAATAATGATAACTCATTATATGGACGAGGCGGCGATGGCATCAAGAGTTATTGTGCTTGACGACGGCAGAATTGCGCTTGACGGAGCGCCCGAGGATATATTTGAGAGAGAGGCAGAGCTCAAATCGATGGGACTTGACGTGCCTCAGTGTACCTCTCTTATACACAGACTGCGCGAGGCGGGAATAGAGCTTGACGGAGACGCCACGACCCCCGAGCTTTGCGCTGACCTTATAGCGAGGGCGATAGGAAAGGAGACGTGTGATGGCTGAGATATCAATACAGAACGTTTCCTTTTATCACGGCAAGGGAACACCCTATCAGATAAAGGCGCTTGACGACGTGTCGCTTGAAATAAAGCACGGTATTATCACGGGCATTATCGGACATACGGGGTCGGGAAAATCGACGCTCGTAGAGTTGTTTAACGGAATACTGAGACCCGAGGAGGGCAAAGTGCTCCTTGACGGAGAGGATATATGGGCGAAGCCGAAGGAGATACGAAAGGTAAGATTTCGTGTCGGACTTGTTATGCAGTATCCCGAATCCCAGCTTTTTGAGGAAACGATAAGAGAGGATATTGCCTTCGGTCCAAAAAATATGGGACTTTCTGCAGAGGAGATAGAGATAAGAGTGAGAGAGGCGGCAAGCTTTGTCGGACTCGGCGAGGATATTCTTGACAAATCTCCCTTTGATCTTTCGGGCGGACAGAAGCGACGCGCAGCGATCGCGGGTATTATCGCCATGCGACCCGAGGTCATTATTCTTGATGAGCCCGCGGCAGGTCTTGACCCCGCAGGCAGGGAGGCTATCTTCTCAAATATCATTGAATATAAGAGACAGACAGGAAGCACTGTGGTTATTGTGAGTCACAGTATGGAGGATATGGCTCGTTTTTGCGATGAGATAGCCGTTATGTCGGGCGGAAAACTTCTTATGAAGGGAACTCGTGACGAGGTCTTTTCGGACACCGAAAAGCTTGTATCCGCGGGACTTGATATTCCCCAAATAACCAAGCTTATGCTCTTGCTTGAGAAAAAAGGACTTCCTGTTGACAGCGGAATATACACCTCTGAAAACGCTTACAAAGAGCTCATAAAGCTGTTTAAAATATAACTTTCAGATAGAAAGGCAATCCAACTGATGAAAAATATAGCACTCGGTCAGTATTATCCTGCCGAATCGCCGATACACAGATTAGATCCGAGGATAAAGGTCGTACTTGCGCTTCTTTATATCGTCTGCGCGACCTTCCTCGCTCAAAATATAATATGTTTCGCGCTCTTGCTGCTTTCTTCACTCTTGCTTATAGCTATGGGTAGGATACCGCTTAAGATCGTGATCCGAGGAATAGTCCCTGTACTCTTCGTTATGGCGTTTGCTTCGCTCTTTCAGATATTCGGAAGAAGCGGAGATGTGCTGCTCTTTGAGTGGAAATTTATCCACATATACCTTGAGGGCATATTTGCAGCGCTGTTTATGATAGTAAGGATATTCGCGCTTATCGTGGGAACAAGCATCTTCCTTACGTATACCACGACACCGATCGAGCTTACAGACGCGATAGAGGACCTTCTCACGCCACTGAAAAAGCTCAAAGTACCTGTTCACGACTTCGCTATGATGATGACTCTGGCACTCAGATTTATCCCGACTCTCGTTGAGGAGACCGAGAAGATAATGACTGCACAGAAGGCAAGAGGAGCGGACTTTTCAAACGGAAGCATCGTGCAAAGGGCAAAGGCGCTCATACCCGTGCTTATTCCTCTTATCGTATCCGCAATAAGACACGCTGTCGAGCTTGCGGTAGCGATGGAATGCAGATGCTATCACGGCGACGGCACGAGAACGAGAATGACGGTCAGAAAAATGAGAGGGTGGGATATCGTAGCTCTCTTTATAATGGTCGCATTAGGCGCGTCTTTTGTAGTTTTCAATATAATAAATTTCGGATATTCGCTTTGAGGAGAGGCGGTAAACTGATATGAAAATACTGCTTCATATATCATTTCTTGGAACTCGCTATGCGGGATATCAGGTTCAAAGGGGACAGGATACTATTCAAGGCACGCTCTGCGAGGCTGCGGAGAAAGTCTTTGGAGTTAAGTGCGATATCACGGGTTGCAGCCGTACAGACAGCGGTGTGCACGCGAACGAATTTTGCGCCACGGTCTCCGAGCGCGGAAAAAGCGGACTTGAGACGACTATCCCAACAGAGAAGATACCGCTTGCCTTTGTAAGCGCTCTTCCCGAGGATATCTCGGTGGTATCCGCCGAGAAGGTCGGAGAGGATTTTCATGCGAGATACGACGTTGAATACAAGGAATACGTATATAAAATATATAACAGACCGATACCGAGCCCGTTTTATGCGGACAGGGCTCTCCACTATCCAAGAGTGATAGATGAAAAAGCTCTTTCGAGAATGAGCGCGGGCGCAAGAAACTTTGTTGGAACGTATGATTTTTCGTCCTATATGGCAAGCGGCTCAGATATCAAGGACACGGTAAGAACAGTGCTTGACGCCGACGTTACAAGAGAAGGCGACTTCATAATATTCAAGGTGTCGGCAAACGGATTTCTCTACAATATGGTAAGAATATTTACGGGAACGCTTCTCGGCGTGGCTGAGGGGAAGATAGAGCCCGAGGATATTATCAAAATAACCGAAGCGCGCGACAGACGGCTCTCTGGTGTCACAGCACCCGCAAAAGGGCTTTACCTCAACAGAGTTGTTTACCGAGAGGGCGCAAAAGATACAAAATAAAGGAAAGGCAAAAAACTATTTCGCAAGGCGGTGCTTATGAAAACTCCTTTTTGGAAAAAACTGAATAGTGAGGGTCGCGATGAGAAAAAGGCATCGGGCACAGACAGCGGCTTTGCGGAGAGATTTGCAAGCTTTTTCAGCTCTGAGCCTCAAAAGGAAAAGATACTCAGACATGAGGATTTTGCCCGAGCGGGAGATACATATTATGCCACCGTTTCGGCAAGATTTAAGGTGGGGCAAAGGATATTCGTGCTCTTGCTCGTTGTCTTTCTGCTTTTCTCGATATTTGCTAATATAAGGGAGATAACCTACTCAAATCTCTACTATTTCGTAAGAGATTTCGGGAATGCCGTCGATATGGAGAGTACGAATTACGAAACTCTTTCATACGATGTTTACAGAGATCAGACCTTTTCGCTTTATAGAGGCGGAATAGCCGCCGTCAGTCCGTCAAACGTGTCGGTCTTTACGGCAACAGGGCGCAGAACTCTTAAGAGCCGTTCCGACTACGTCGTTCCGTATGCGGTAAGCTCGTCCGAGTATCTTCTCGTATACGATATTTCGGGAAACAGCTTTTCTCTCTATAATTCCTTCTCGAAGGTACATACCGAGAGCTTTGATTATCCGATTACCGACGCGGCGATATCGGATTCGGGCGTTTTTGCCTTGCTTAGCCGCTCATCTTCTAATAAATCCACCATTTACGTATATAATGATAATATAAAGCTTACGGGAAAGTATTCTAAAAATCTATACGCGCTCGACCTTTCGATAGACAAAGCGGGCGAAAGAATGGCTGTCATCTATTATGATGTGGGCGACGGACGGGGAAAGAGCACACTTGTAGTTTACGATATCTCGCAGAGAAAGGCAGAGAAAGGTAAGGAGCTCAATGAGGACAGGATACTTTTTGAGACTGATGTAAGTTACTTCTTTCCTCTTTCCTGTTCGTTTACAGATGAAGGAATGCTATCCTTCATTACAAACGGCTCGATAATGGTATTTGATAAAAAATATGAGCTTTACGACAGTTATGACTTCAGCGGAGAGATATCGGCGGTTTATACAGGAAAGAACGGAGCGGCGATAGCTCTCAGAAGCGGAGCGCTTAACGACGTAAATAAAATAATTGCGTTTGACAAAAACGGTAAATTGTTATATAATGAGATAGTCCGCGAATCTGTAAGAGAAATATCGCTGCTTGACAGATATATCTTCATAAGGTCTGAGAGTGGTGTGTCTCGTCTTGACACCTCCAATGACGAGCTTGAGAGCTATGAGTGTCAGTCGGGCAGAATGCTTGTCTACGACGAGGCGACCGCGATAATATGCGCCGAGTCAAAGGCAGTTTACGTAAAATTCAAGAAATGATGAGAGGGCGGATATGAATATTTTTGATATAGTTACATTAACGGTATTTATTATATCGGTCGTTATCTGTTTTTGGAAAGGATTTCTAAAGACCGTTCTGAAGCTCGGAGCGCCTTTTCTTGCGGCGCTTGGCGCAGGCATTTTCGGCAGACCTATCGGAGAGCTGCTTTTGCCCGAGCTTATTAAAAAGCCGCCGTCGGGAATGAGCGCGGCAGAGCTTGAAAGACTAAACGGTGCTATCTCCTCGATAGTAGGAACGTTGCTGATTTTTATAGCTCTGTTTGTAATTTTCAAGCTCCTTGCGGGGCTCTTAGCAAAGATAGCAAAAAAAATCACGGGAACGTCTGTGCTTGACAGGATACTGGGAGCAGTCTTCGGACTTTTTATAGCTTTCGCCGCAACGGCGGTTCTGAGTCTTGTACTTCAAATAATAGCTGCGATAGGTACGTTTATTTATCCTGACTTCGCTCTCTTTGAGCTGATGGAGGATAGCGTGCTGTTCAAATATTTTATTTAAAAAACTGAGGATGAGTGAAAAATGAAGTTGAAACATATTCCAAACATATTATCTGTAATAAGAATACTTCTTGTAGGAGTTTTCGTTTATACCTTTTTCTCTGTAAGCGCGAAAATATCGATAATCGTATTTTTGGTAGCGGGCGCTACCGATGTGATTGACGGATATCTCGCAAGACGCAATAACTGGATAACCAACCTTGGAAGGATACTTGACCCGATAGCCGATAAGCTTATGCAGTGTACTGTGCTTATCTGTCTTTATATCAAGGAAATGATACCGATATGGTTCGTGCTTCCTTTCTTCGCAAAGGAGATTTTCACGCTTATTATGGGCGGAATAGTTATCCGCAGACGAAGTGTTGTAGTCGTGAGCAAGTGGTACGGAAAGCTTACCGTATGCCTTTTCTATGCTACGATAGTCTTGTCTGTATATATTCAGGATATACTCAGAGAAAATCTTTTGCTCGCAGCCCTCGTATTCCTGCCCGCGATAGTGTCGGCGCTTGTAACTATTGTCGCTTACGTCAAGCATTACGCAGGTCTTAAGGACAGAGACAAGGCTGATGAAATGAGAACTAAGGCAAGGGCAGAGGAAACAAAATCAAAAGAGAAAGCAGAGACGGCAGACGCCGCTGAAAATATTTAACTATGACGATGTGTTCAAAATGCCGCAAAAGAGTGGCGGTCGTTTTCGTCGCTAAGGTCGAAAACGGAAACAGAGTAACCGAAGGACTTTGCATAAAGTGCGCCAAGGAGCTTGGTATCCCCGTGGAGACCATGCTCGGCAATGTTATGGACAAAATGGGGCTTCCCCCCGAAATGATAGAGAATATGGAGAGCATGGAAGGAGAGATAAATGACTATCTTTCCGAGACGGGACTCGTTCAAAGCGAGGATACCGAGGACTCCGATGAGATGGAGGACGGCAGAGCACCTGCGATACCTCTCCCCAAGCTTTTTGAAAACGCCGAGGGGATAGTACCCTCACAGCCCGACGTTAAGGGCAAGGCTGATGGTAAGAAGGAAAAGGGAAAGCAAGCGCCAAAAAAGTATAAATTCCTCGATACCTATTGCCGCAATCTCACAAGACGCGCCGCCGACGGAAAGCTTGACAGGATAGTTGGCAGAGACCGCGAGCTCGACAGAGTGATACAGATACTCTGCCGCAGACAGAAAAACAATCCCTGTCTTATAGGCGAGCCCGGTGTGGGTAAGACCGCAATAGCCGAGGCTCTCGCGCAAAGAATAGCAGAAAATAACGTTCCTTATAAATTAAAAGGAAAGCAGATATATCTCGTTGACCTCACGGCTCTCGTAGCGGGCACACAGTTCCGCGGACAGTTTGAGTCAAGAATACTCGGACTATTAAACGAGGTCAAGGAGGCAGGCAATGTGATACTCGTTATCGACGAGGTGCATAATATTGTCGGTACGGGAGACGCCGAGGGCGGTGTTAACGCGGCTAATATCCTCAAGCCCGCACTCTCAAGAGGAGAGATAAGGGTAATTGGGGCTACAACTCTTAACGAATACAGAAAGTATATCGAGAAGGATACCGCGCTCGAAAGAAGATTTCAGCCTGTTACCGTCAATGAGCCCTCGGTAGAGGAGACTATAAAGATGCTTGAGGGCATCAAGCACTACTACGAGGAATTCCACGCGATAAAAATACCCGATACGGTGGTCAAGAGAACTGTAATACTTTCCGAGAGATATATTACAGACAGATATCTGCCCGATAAGGCAATAGACCTTCTTGACGAGGCGGCATCGCATCTCTCACTCTCAAGCTCGCTTCTCAATGAGGCGCAGCAGCTCAGAGAGGAGCTTCTCAATCTTAAGGAGAAAAGGGAAGCGGCTGAGGCAGAGACACCCGCGAGCGACAGTGAGTCGCAGAAGCTTTACGAGGAGATAACCAAGATAAAGGCAGAGGAGATGAGACTCTCTCAAAGACTTCGCGAGATAGAGCCGTCCTGTGAGAACGTAACGCTTGAGGAAGAGGATATCGCACAGGTCATCGAGGTCTGGACAGGAATCCCCGCGTCAAGTATTTCTCAGAACGAATTCCAGAGAATAGACACACTTAAGGAGAGACTTCTCGGCAGAATTATAGGTCAGGACGAGGCAGTCGAAGCTGTCTCAAAGGCAATAAAGCGTAACCGCGCGGGAATATCCTATAAGAGAAAGCCCGTCTCCTTTATCTTCGCAGGACCTACGGGAGTCGGTAAGACAGAGCTTGTCAAAACTCTTGCCGCCGACCTGTTTGATTCCCCCGAAACTCTTATAAGACTCGATATGTCGGAGTTTATGGAGAAGCATTCGGTCTCGCGTATAATAGGAGCGCCTCCCGGATACGTCGGATACGACGAGGCGGGACAGCTTACAGAGAAGATACGCCGCCGTCCCTATTCTGTCATACTCTTTGACGAGATAGAGAAGGCGCACCCCGACGTTCTCAATATTATGCTTCAGATACTTGACGACGGCAGAATAACAGACGCGAGAGGAAAGACGGTCAATTTCGAGAATACTATAATCGTTATGACCACAAACGCGGGCTCTGACAATTCGGCTGTAACGGTGGGCTTTGCGGCAAACGCGCAGACCACTGCGTCAAATAAGACCTTTAAGGCGCTTTCCTCCTTCCTGCGCCCCGAATTTCTCAACCGTGTAGATGAGATAATTACCTTTAACTCGCTTACAGAGGAGAATTTTGCCGCTATCGCAAAGATAATGCTCGGGGAGCTCAAAACTGCTCTCTCCGAGAAGAATATCGATTTCAGATATACAGATGAAGCGGCGGATATTATCGCAAAAGAGTCTTATTCTCTCCGTTTCGGCGCGAGAAATATGCGCAGATATATACGTTCCAACGTAGAGGACACCCTTGCCGAGAAGATAATATCGGACTATGACGGAAATATAAGCATAGCGTCGCTCTTTGTCGGCGACGACGGAAAACTTAGAGTTGAGTGTATTTAATAATGAACGAAAAATGGTTTTTGAATGACGTTTCGAACGTCGAGAAAAAATTAAAGACCAATGCCGCCTCGGGACTTACCCCAAAGGCGGCTCGTTCTCGTTACAGAAAAGAGGATTCGAGATTTTTCATAAAGACGAAAAAAAAGATGTCCTCGCTTCTCGGTGAGATATTAGCTGACTTCTCTCTTATTCTGCTTATCATATCCTCGGTCATCGCGCTATGCTTTACCGAGTACACGACGGGCGTCACGCTGATAGTCATAATGCTGCTTAATCTCGCTATATGTCTTTATCTCAGCTTCAGAACGCAGAGGACCTTTGAATCTCTTTCGGACTTTTTCTGTCCGTCGGTCACGGTGATACGCTCGGGCAAGGTGTTTTCCATCGACGCCGAGCATGTTGTAAAGGGAGATGTGGTGCTCATAGGTGAGGGAGATATCCTTCCTTTCGATGCCCGTCTCGTTACCTCTGACGCGCTGAGAGTCAGCGTAAGGATAGACAGACAGCGTGAGGAGATATGCGAAAAGCATGCAGAGGGACTTGTCCGCGAGGGAGAGAACAATATCGCGAATATGGTCAATATGGTCCACGCGGGTTCGCGAGTCGTATCGGGAAGCGCGAGAGCGATAGTTACCGCCACGGGAAGATATACATATTTTGGAGCTATGACAGGCGGAGTCAGGTATCCCTTGCGCGCGGATATACCGCACGGTTTGAAGCTGCTCAGGAAATACTGTCAGTCGTTTGGACTTGTGATAACTGTCGCAATATTGCCGTTCAGTATGCTGAGCCTCATTTTCAGTCACGGAAACGTGACGCTTATGGCTACGTTTACAGCCTCTCTCGCTATTGCCGCATCATCGCTCTCACAGCTTGCGTGCACTGCGTGCAGAGTATTCTTCGCAAAACAGGCAAAGCTCTGCCTTAAGGGGAAAGACCCCTCGGTCTTCAGAGGGGCGGAGATAATGGACAGACTCGTTTCCTCCGAATATCTCTTTTTGCTTGACGGAAGCGCCGTTACCGACGGAGTTCTTCACTTTCATAAGGCTATATGCGCCGAGGGCGAGATACTCGCGCTCAATTCTATAAGTTATTCCGCTTTGGCTCTTTCGGAACTCGCCGCGCTTTATAACTCGGCTGAGAACAAGGCTCTCACAGTCGGCGTGCACGCCCCGGGCAGATACAGAATAGCCCTTGAGGAGTTCGTAAATAAAACGGGAGTCGATGTCGAGGCGCTCAAAATAAGGTGTAACATAAGCGGCTACGTGCCGGGAAACTCTCTTGATAAGACCGATAAGCTCTTTTATACAGACAAGGGGGCGAAAAGGATATTGTGCGTTTCACAGTCATCTGAGGCTGTACTCAGATGTGGAAGGTGCTATATCTCAAACGGTATCTCGCCTATAAGCGATAAGGGCAGGAGAGACCTTGCATCAGAGTATGAAAAATACAGCAAATCGGGAATGAGAGTTCTTGTGTTTACTCTATCCGAAAACGAATTTTCACAAAACGATATATTTGTTGGAATATTGGTATTTTCCGAGATGCTTGACCCCGCGTTTGCGAGTGCAGTGTCGGGAATGAAGGCTTTTGGCGTGAAGACGGTGTCCTTTTCGGACTCATTCAGAAGTGGTTACGGCGAGAGGCTTGAGATACCCGCGCCAAATTTCGGTGTCTCTGCTTCGATACTCGATTTTGAAGCCACAAATAAACCGATAACCTATAAATTCGGAGATATAGATACCTATAAGGATCTCCCGATCGAATATATAGACAAGCTTATTGCTCACGTCCACTCTATGAACAAAAAGGTGTCGGTGCTTTGCTTCTCCGACAAATACAGAGAGCTTCACGAGAAGCCCGATGTTATAGTAAGCTGTTCGCCTTTGCAATATCGACTGTCGGGTCGATTTGAGGAGGCTATTGAGGCCATCGAGGTTGCGGGAAGCGCAGAAAGCCTTTCGGCAAGACAGGACGTGAAGGCAGATGCTGATATGCTCATTCCAAGACCCGGTAAGCAGAGCGGGGGACTTGCATCGCTCAGACGCGCCCTTGTTTATTCGGGCGCGGCGTATTCAAACCTTGCGGGCTTTTTCAGATACGTGCTCTGCGCTCAGTTCGTAAGAATAGTTATGGTGATGCTTCCAATGATATTCGGAGAGTCATTCCTTGATGCGAGACATGTGCTGTTTTGCGGATTTATCATTGACCTTATGGCAATGCTCGTATTCGTCACCGATAAGTGCGGAATAGAAAATGCCAGAGGCTTTAGAAGCATATCGGGAGAGTTCAAAGCCCCACTGCGCAATAATGCGGGTATTATCACTGCGGGCGCTCTGGGAGCGATGTGCGCGATAATACTTCCCAATATAATAGGATATCTGGGAATAATGGGTCAGTATCTATATCAGACCGAATGCCGCTTTCTCGCCATGGTATTCCTGCACATAACCCTCGTTTACTGTATCCGTATCGATAACCTCAGGCGCTTTGGCGCGGCAGATATAAATAAGGCGGCAATAGCGCTTGATATAGTCGTACCGCTTTTCCTTGTCGCGTGCTTCGCGATAGAAGGGCTTGGAGCGTTTTTTGAAATACGTACTATCAGTGTGGGATATTTCTTCCTCGCTCTTATTCCGTCCGCCCTCTGTATAGCACTCTATTTTCTGCTCAGTGTTTTCAGACTTCACACAGAGGATTAAAAAGGACAAAAGCAAAAAAGAATATAAATATTCCGTGGGCCATAGATTATAAGTGGCTCGCGGAATATTTTTTATGGAGGAAGGCTTATGGAACGCTTCAACACTTGTGAGATACGTCAGAAGGAGGTAGTAAATCTGTGTGACGGAGTAAGGCTCGGATGTCCGATAGACTTTGAGTTCAACGTTTGCGATGGAAGGATAACGGCGATAATAGTGCCTCGCGGCGGCGGAGTTTTCGGATTTTTGCGAGGCGGAGATATAGTCATACCGTGGAATAAGATAGAATGTATAGGTAAGGACGCTATACTTGTCAAAATATCGCCCGACGAGTACAGAGACTGCGAGAAGGATAAAAAGAGAAGGGGATATTGGTAATTGTAAATAAATTGTAAATTGTGTGAAGCCGTCTTGAAGTATAATGAATAATATGGTATAATATCGGTTGCGTCGGTTTGATTGACCGACGACAAAAAATACACACACATGGTCGTTTGGCGTGACGGTGTTATCCGCGCGGATAATAAAAACGCGAGGCTATGTGGTGGAAAAAACCGAAGGAGGACATTAAAAATGTCAGTAATTTCAATCAAACAGCTGCTTGAAGCAGGCGTCCATTTTGGACATCACACAAGAAGATGGAACCCCAAAATGCAGGAGTACATCTTTACCGAGAGAAACGGTATCTACATCATCGACCTTCAGAAGACCGTAAAGAAGTTTGAGGAAGCTTACAACTTCGTACGCGATATATCTGCTGAGGGCGGCAACATCCTCTTTGTTGGAACAAAGAAGCAGGCTGCAGACGCTATCAAGGAAGAGGCAATACGTTGCGGAATGTACTATGTAAACGTTCGTTGGCCCGGCGGAATGATGACAAACTTCAAGACCATCAAGAAGTCCATCAGCCGTCTTAACAGCCTTGAGAAGATGCAGGAGGACGGAACATTCGACCTTCTTCCCAAGAAGGAAGTTGCTATAAAGCAGAAGGAAATGTTCGACCTTGAGAAGAACTACGGCGGTATCAAGACAATGGATACACTTCCTGCAGCAGTATTTATAGTTGACCCCAAGAAGGAAAAGAACGCAGTTCTTGAGGCAAAGAAGCTTGGTATTCCGGTAATCGCTATCGTTGATACAAACTGTGACCCTGATGACGCTGACTACATCATCCCCGGTAACGATGATGCTATCCGCGCAATAAAGCTCATCTCCGCAGCTCTTGCAGACGCTGTTATCGAGGGCAGACAGGGCGAGCAGACAGTTGAGGCTGAGGTTGAGGCTGAAGCTGAAGCAGAGGCTGCTGACGCAGAGTAATAAATTTTAAAATTACTATAACGAAAGGAAGATATAAAAATGGCAAACATTACAGCTAAGGACGTTGCTGCGCTCAGAGCTAAGACCGGTATCGGTATGATGGAGTGCAAGAAGGCACTTGTTGAGGCAGAGGGTGACGTTGAAGAAGCAATAAAGATACTCCGCAAGAGAGGCGAACTTAAGGCAGAGGCAAAGGCTGCAACAAGAATTGCTGCTGACGGTATTGTTGATATCATGAAGGAAGGCAACGTAACAGCTATGATCGAGGTTAACTCCGAGACAGACTTCGTTGCAAAGAACGCATCCTTCCAGGAGTTCGTAAAGAACATTCTCAAGACTATCATCGCTAACAAGCCCGCGGATCTCGACGCGCTTCTCGCAAGCACATACGTTGACGGCAGCGCAACAGTTGAGGCTAAGCTCAAGGAGATGATCTTCATTATCGGAGAGAAGCTCAGTATCCGCCGCTTTGTAGTTGTTGAGGGTGTTACAAGCACATATATCCACGGCACAGGCTCTATCGGCGTTGTAGTTTCCTTCGACGTTGATGCTGCAGTTGCAGAGAAGGACGAGTTCACCGCATTCGCAAAGAACATCGCTCTTCAGGTTGGCGCATACCCCACACCTTACCTTGATCGTGATTCTGTTCCCGCTTCTGTTATCGAGGAAGAGAAGAACATTCTTATGGCTCAGATCGCAAACGATCCCGCAAACGCAAAGAAGCCCGCACAGATCATCGAGAAGATGGTTTCGGGAAGAATCGGCAAGTTCTACGACAACAACTGTCTGCTTGATATGTCCTACGTTAAGGACGACGAGATCAAGGTTGGCAAGTACGTTGAGAACACAGCTAAAGAGCTTGGCGCAGCTATCAAGGTTACTGGCTTCCACCGCTTCGAGAAGGGCGAGGGCATCCAGAAGAGAGAGGATAACTTCGCTGAGGAGATCGCAAAGCTCACAGGCCAGCAGTAATCACTCGGATATAATATCAAAGGGAGAGACTTTTTTAGGTTTCTCCCTTTAAAATTGAAAAAAAGTGAAATAATTAAATAATAAAGATAAAAAACTCTTGACAAAAGAGAAAAAATATGGTTTAATATAAGATGTCATTGTATATTTGGCAGTGCAAACAAGCAACACGCTTCCGGAAAAGTCCGGATATTCGTGTCCGGAACTAATAAGAACAAGGAGGTGCATAAGAATGCTCAGAACATACCAGCCCAAGAAGAGACAGAGAAAGAAAGAGCACGGCTTCAGAAAGAGAATGGCTACCGCTGATGGAAGAAACGTACTCAAGAGAAGACGCGCTAAGGGTAGAAAAAGATTGACCTATTGATCAAGTCTCACTTTGATATAAAAACCTCCGATGACAAAATGAAAGCAGAACTGTTTTCCGGGTACATCGGGGTTTTTACTATGTTTTAAGGAAACATAAAGATGAAGGAAATAGCTATAAAAGAGAACCATCTGTATAACAAGACGTACACCAGGGGCAAAAAATTTGTTGGAAGATACGTCGCTGTCTACGTGCTTAAGGATCTTGCGGCAAAGCGTTTGAGAAAAGAGAATCCCCAAAAGGAATACATCAACCGTCTAGGGCTCAGCGTGTCGAAAAAGATAGGCGGAGCAGTAAGCAGAAGCCGAGCAAAGCGAATAATAAGAGCAGCGTACAGAGCACACGCAGATGAGCTTCGACGGGGCTTTCTTGTCGTGATAAGCGCAAGAATGGCTATCGCAGGCAAGAAAAGTACAGATATCGAGGCAGAGCTCTTGAAGGCATTTAAAGAGTTAGATATGATGAAAATGGCGGATATAACGCCGAAAACGGAAGAAAGATGAAACACGTTTGCATTTGGTTGATACGCTTGTATCAAAAATTTCTTTCACCGCTAAAACGAAATCCGACGTGTCGGTTTACGCCGACGTGTTCAGCCTATGCCGTTGAGGCATTTACGAAACGAGGCTTTTTTGTGGGCTTTGCGCTTACGGTGCGCCGCATATTTCGCTGCAACCCGTTTTTCGCAGGAGGATACGATCCCGTTCCTCCCAAAAAGATCCCCAAGTATAAGGATAAAGCGGAAAGAGATAAAAA
The DNA here is from genome assembly GCA_045602205.1 of Eubacteriales bacterium. Classification (GTDB taxonomy): domain Bacteria; phylum Bacillota; class Clostridia; order Oscillospirales; family CAG-272; genus HGM12713. Next base: position 15,592 of record JAZSBF010000003.1, on the reverse strand, counting down.
CACTGACAATGACCAGCCGTAAGGCAATAAAAGAGAGGAATCCGCAAAAAAAGCGGAAACAGATCACTAATGAATATAATGGATATTATTAACATACCCGCAGGCTACGTTATTAAGCTTTGTAATAATATCGTAGGAAATCAATATTTGCTTGCGCTTCTTATATTCTCGATAATCGTTGAGATAATCCTTCTGCCGTTCAGTATCAAACAGCAGAAGAACTCTGTAAAGCAGGCAAAGATGCGTCCCAAGGAGATGGCTATCCGCAAGAAGTACGCGGGACGTGACGACCAGCCTACAAAGCAGAAGATGTCTATGGAGATACAGGAGATGTATCAGAAGGAAGGCTTTAACCCTATGAGCGGTTGCCTCCCCTTGCTTATACAGTTTCCTATAATCATCGCGCTCTATAACATCGTGTTGAACCCGCTCAGATATATCTGCAACCTTTCAACAGATGCTATAAACGGAGCTATAAACGTAGTAAAATCCTTCCCCGAATATGCGGAGACTACGTTCAACGCCACAAGAAACATCGATCTTATGTCGGCGATAAAGAACGTTATCGATAAGCACGGTATTGGCGCGTTTTCAGGTGTTGAGGGCTTTTCGGAGCATATAACCTCCTCTGCCGATATCCCCAACCTTACTATTTTCGGCGGAGCAATAGACCTGTCCGCAGTTCCGTCCATTACCAGCTTCAACCTCTTGCTTCTCATTCCCGTGCTGACCTTCCTTGCTTATTTCTTCAGTATGAAGATAAACAAGAAGCTTATGTATCAGCCCGCGCAGAATGATCCCGCAATGGGTTGCTCGAACAAGATTATGGATTATATGATGCCGCTTATGAGCGTGTTCATCACGTTTGGTGTTCCCGCGGCGCTTGGCGTATACTGGATATTCAAGTGTATCATAGGCGTTATCAAGCAGGCGATAATCCACCTCTTTATGCCTATCCCCAAGTTTACAGACGAGGAGCTTAAGGCAGCAGAGAAGGAATATAACGAGAAATCGCCCAAGGTGACCCAGAGACCTAAGAGCAATCAGAAGGTACGCTCGCTTCACCACATAGACGACGATGATTATGAGGATATAACTCCCACCCCCGCTAAAAAGAGCGAGGAGAGCAAGGTAGAGAAATCCGAGGACAGCGATAAAACAACTGACGAGGGTGAGCAGAAGCCCAATAATCTCTTGGGCGAGGCTACGCTCAAAGAGGATAACACCTCCGAGAACATGGAGTCTTATCGTGACAAAATAAGAAAAAAGAAAAAAGATGACGATAAAAATTAATTAATAATGGAGTAAGATCGTGAAAAAAGAAACAGTAGTAAGCGCAAAGACAATTGAGGAAGCGCTTGAGCTCGCTGCAAAGGAGCTTGGCGCAAATAGCGTTGAAAAGATAGAATATACAGTTATAGACGAGCCTAAGAAGGGACTTTTCGGCATAGGAGCAGTTCCCGCGAAAATATCCGCAAGCTATGTAAGCGGCGGCGAGGACGAGGCGTTTGAGTTCATAAAGGAGCTTATCGGCAACATGAACGTAGGCGCAAGCGCAACGATGAAAGACGGTGAGGATGGCGAAAAGAAGATAATCATCGAGGGCGGAAACGCGGCTATCCTTATAGGACACCACGGAGAGACTCTTGACGCGCTCCAGTATCTCGCAAATCTTGCGGCAAACAAGAAGGTCGCGGGAGAGAAGAGAGCATACGTTAAGATATCTGTTGACGTAGAGGGCTATCGCGCAAAGAGAGAGGAGACTCTCAGAGCACTTGCAAGAAGAATGGCAGATAAGGTGCTCAAGTATAAGAAGAGCGTAATGCTCGAGCCTATGAATCCTTACGAGAGAAGAATAATTCACTCCGAGGTTCAGAATATCGAGGGAGTTTCCACAAACTCTATCGGCTCAGACGGCAACAGAAAGGTTGTTATGTATCTCGATACAAAGAAGTAAAAACGGGGCTGTCATATTTGACGAGACCGAAAAAGTCCGATATAAAACAAAAAAGAGCTCATTATCAAGCAAAAAATGAAAATGAGACTCTAATAGGTTGAATTTCTGCGAAATTCTTCATTTTATGGACTTTTTCTACCGCCGTTTTAGGGGCTCGACGTACGCTCGTACGCCTCACGCCCCTAAGAACGACGCTTCTCGCCTAAATCTGCCTATCCCCTAAAAAATCGCTTATGACGGTCATCGTCATAAGCGATTTTTTGTATATAATCAGGTTTATATCTTCACAAACCCAAGCTTTTTCTGGACTTTTGAAAGGGTTCTGCGAGCGTAGTAGGAAGCTTCCTCCGCGCCCTTCTTCATCTGTGTCTCAAGCATAGCCTTGTCGGAGAGATATTCGTTGAACTTCTGCTGAATGGGAGCGAGCGCGTCAGCGCATACCTCGCCCACGGCAAGCTTGAAGTCGCCGTATCCCTTACCCTCAAACTCACGCTCTATCTCCTCGACAGTCTTGCCCGTGAAGCAGGAATAGATGCCGATAAGGTTGTTTATGCCGTGCTTGTCCTCGCCTATACGAACGCAGGTGTCGGAGTCGGTAACGGCTCTCTTGAACTTGCGGATTATTGTATCCTTGTCATCAAGTATATAAACGACGGCGTTTGTGTTTTCGTCGGACTTGGACATCTTCTTTGTGGGATCTGCGAGCGACATTATCTTCATTCCGCTCTTGGGGATAACAGGCTCGGGAATAGTAAATGTATTCGGATAGAGCTGATTGAAGCGCTCGGCGATGTTTCTGCAAAGCTCAACGTGCTGCTTCTGGTCTATTCCTATCGGAACGACGTCGGTCTGATAGAGAAGGATATCGGCTGCCATAAGCGTGGGGTAAGTGAAAAGACCCGCGTTTATGTTGTCTGCGTGCTTTGAACTCTTGTCCTTGAACTGAGTCATACGTGAGAGTTCGCCAAACATAGTGAAGCAGTTGAGTATCCAAGCAAGCTCGGCGTGCTCCTTGACGTGAGACTGAACGTAAAGTGTATTTTTTTCGGGATCGAGACCGCAAGCCATATAGAGCGCGAGAGTCTCGTATGTTCTGCGTCTGAGCTCAGCGGGTACTTGGCGAACCGTTATCGCGTGCTCGTCAACAACGCAGTAAAAGCACTTGTATTTCTCTGAAAAGAGCGAAAAATTCTTTATAGCTCCCAGATAGTTTCCTATCGTAAGATTTCCGCTGGGCTGAACTCCCGAAAAGGAGACGGGGGTATCGTTAAACATAATGTCAAAACCTCTCTGAAATATACATTAAAATCATATCTATAATGATAACATATAAAACCGAAAATGTCAATTGACTTTTGCGTGAAAATGTGTTATTATTAATATAATACTTAATTTTGGGGTGTAAAAATGGTCAAGCATATAGTAATGTGGAAATTTAAGGAAATCGCAGAGGGAAAAAGCAAGGAAGAAAATATGGCTTTTGTCCGCGACAGTCTTTACGCGCTCCGAGGCGTTATCGACGAGATAAAGAATATGGAGGTAGGCATAGACATCACACGTAGCGATGCGTCTATGGATCTTGCGCTCATTACCGAGTTTGAGAGCGTAGAGACGATGAAGGTGTATGCCGTTCACCCCGAACACGTGAAGGTGGCAGGCTACATAAGAAAGGTTACCGAGTCAAGAGTGGTTCTTGATTATAATATGTAATTGAGAGGAAAGAAAGATGATAAAGCTTGAAAGAACGTCTGTAATGAATCTTGAAAATGCTATCCGCGGTGCGAGAAATCCTATGAATAGCTGGGATAAGATGGATAGCACATACGACGAAGATGGCAATTATGTTCTCGGCGAGAACGACCTCGGACTTGCTGTGCGCCTAGCTACCGCGGGCAGCGACCACCGCAAATTTTTGCGCCAGATATTCGTGTCGGTCGATATAACCGCTCCGCTTTACTGGTGGAAGGAGTTTGATACATACAAAGTTGGAACTGTGGCTAATTCCACGTCCACGATGCACAAGATACACTCAAAGCCTTTTGAGAGAGGTGATTTCTCCTGTGACAGACTCGACGAGGGCGGACTTGCGCTCCTTGACGGTATAATAGAGTATCTTGAGACAGAGAGAGTTAAATTCTGCGAAAATAAATCCGACAGACAGCCGTGGCACAATATGATACAGCTTCTGCCCACGAGCTATAACCAGATGAGAACTGTTACGATGAATTATGAAAATCTTATCAATATGTACTATGCGAGAAAGACGCATAAGCTCGCCGAATGGCATACCTACTGCGATTGGATAGAGTCGCTCCCGTACGCCAAGGAGCTTATTATGATAAAATGATATATGTTTTTTATGCGAGTTTTTTAAGGGAGAACCTTTTTAGGAAAGGTTCTCCCTTAAACCCTCTCCAAACCTTTTTAAGAAAAAGGTTATTGGCTCTCTAAATATTCTGCAAAGCCTATGGCTTTGCGCCAAGTTTGATGATTGTATTGCTAAATAGGATATTTTTCTCTAAGGAAGCAACTCGTCGGACACTTGAGTACCGACAGGTTGTTTTTTATTATTACGATTATTTCATACACGGTGTTTTGCCGCTTTAGCCAAATAAAATCAAAATTTTTTTGATATTATCTTGACGAATTAGGAAAATGGTTATATAATATATTCTATACACGTGTATTCGTGAGTTTCATTAATTAACGGAGGTTCATGTTATGAACAGAGTTTACAATTTTTCGGCGGGCCCTTCCATGCTTCCTTTAGAGGTTCTTGAAAAAGCAGCATCAGAGTTGGTCTGCTATGGCGAATCAGGAATGTCGGTAATGGAGATGTCCCATCGATCTCCGGATTATGAGGCAATTATCAATGACGCAGAGGCTATGCTTCGCAAGCTTATGAATATTCCCGACAACTATAAGGTGCTTTTCCTTCAGGGCGGCGCGTCCACACAGTTTGCGGCAGTACCTATGAATCTTATAAAGAGAACAGGCAAGGCTGATTACGTTGTTTCGGGTCAGTTCTCGGGCAAGGCGTTCAAAGAAGCGCAGAAGCTCGGTTACGACGTAAAGTGCATCGCAACCACCAAGGAAGACAACTTTGACCATATACCCGAGGTAACAAAGGATATGGTAAGACCCGATGCTGCATACGTTCACGTTTGCTTCAATAACACCATCTACGGAACAAAGTACGGATATATTCCCGAGACGGGAGACATTCCGCTTGTTGCAGATATGTCCTCTTGCATTATATCCGAGCCTGTTGACGTAAGCCGTTTCGGTGTTATCTACGCAGGCGCTCAGAAGAATATGGCTCCCGCAGGTCTTACACTTGTTATAGTTCGAGAGGACCTTCTTGAGTACGCTGAGGAGAAGATGCCCACGATGCTTGAGTGGAAGACTATGGCAGAGAACGGCTCTATGTATAACACTCCTCCTTGCTATACCATATATATGGCAAAGCTGGTTTACGAGTGGATACTTTCTATCGGCGGTCTTGACGAGATGAAGAAGAGAAATGAGGCTAAGGCGGCGCTTCTCTATGATTATCTTGACTCTCAGGATTACTACATAGCTCCCGTAAAGAAGGGCAGCCGTTCTATGATGAACGTTACCTTCGTAACAGGCGATGCTGACCTTGATAAGAAGTTTGCCTCCGAGGCGCCAAAGGCAGGACTTAAGAACCTTAAGGGACACCGTTCTGTCGGTGGAATGAGAGGGTCTATATATAATGCTATGCCTTATGCGGGCGTTGAGGCTCTTGTTGCGTTTATGAAGAAATTCGCGGAAGAAAATCCGAAAAAATAACTTTTATAAGGACAGATATTAAAATGAAAAACATACTTTGCTTGAATAAGATCGCGGCTGTCGGAACAGATAAACTCGATAAGAATGAATACAAGATAGGAACAGATGTAGAAGCTCCCGATGCTATAATGGTTCGCTCGGCTGCAATGCACGAGATGACATTTGCTCCCAATACCCTCGCTATCGCGAGAGCAGGAGCAGGAGTAAACAATATTCCTGTTGAGCGTTGCGCAAAGGAGGGAATAGTTGTTTTCAACACTCCCGGGGCTAACGCTAACGGAGTTAAGGAGCTCGCTATATGCGCGCTTATGCTCGCATCCCGTAACGTGATCGGAGGCGTCAAGTGGGTCGATACGCTTATTGGAACAGAGGGCGTTGCAAAGGCAGTTGAGGCAGGAAAGTCCAAGTTCGCAGGCGTTGAGGTCTTTGGCAAAAAGCTCGGCGTTATAGGTCTTGGAGCTATCGGCGGAATGGTAGCAAACACCGCAGTCCACCTTGGAATGCAGGTGAATGGCTGTGACCCCTTCCTCAGCGTTGATGCGGCTTGGAATATCAACCACCACGTAAATAAGGCGGCAACCTTTGCTGATATATTCAAGGAGTGCGATTATATCTCGCTCCACGTTCCCGCAACCCCCGACACAAAGAATATGATAAACGCAGAGACCATCGCTACGATGAAGGACGGCGTGAGAATAATCAACCTCTCCCGCGCAGACCTTGTAAACGCGGAGGATATGAAGGCGGCTCTCGCTTCGGGCAAGGTAGCGGCTTACGTTACTGATTTCCCGACCGACACAATGATCGGTGTTGAGGGCGCTGTAACCATTCCTCACCTTGGCGCGTCCACAGCAGAGTCTGAGGACAACTGCGCTGTAATGGCGGCTCTTGAGCTTGACGATTATCTGCGTTACGGTAACATAAAGAACAGTGTTAACTTCCCGAACGTAAATATGCCTATAAGCGGAGACAAGAGAGTTTGTCTGCTTCACGCAAACGTTCCTACGATACTTTCGCAGATCACGACTATCCTTTCTGACACGGGCGTCAATATCGAGAATATGACGAACAAGTCAAAGGGAGATAATGCGTATACCGTAGTTGACGTAACAGGCGGCATTTCTGACGAGACTATCGAAAAACTCAGCGCTGTTGATGGAATTGCAAGAGTAAGAGTTATCTGACAAATTTCACGGCGCCGCAGAATATAGCGGCGCCGATTTAGTATTAGTTATTAAGGAGAATTACAATGAAGATTGCAACTACTATCGGAGAGGTCTACGCTTATACTTCGACCCCCGCGGAAGCCGTAAGATTTTATGAGGGTACAGGCTTCAAATATCTTGATTACAGCTTTTATAACGTTCTCACAGATAAAAGACTCCGCTTTATGACAGACGAGTGGAAGGATGAGATACTCGAGGTAAAGACAGCGGCAGACGAGCTTGGCTTCAGCTTCGTTCAGGCGCACGCGCCCTGCTGTGAGCTTCGCGGAGAGGGAATGGAGGACGGACTTCTCTCGACCATACGCTCAATAGAGGCTTGCGGAATGCTTGGCATTAAGAATATGGTAATACACGCAGGCTGTTTCCCCGATTTCAAATATCCACAGGACCAGCTTGGTTGGCATAAGGCAAACGAGCCCTTCTTCAAGGCGCTCATTCCCGCGATGGAGAAGCACGGAGTGCACATTCTCTTTGAGAATACCACGATAAAGCATTGCGGAGACGGAAATTATTTTACGATAACAGGTAAGGACCTCGCCGACCACGTAGCCTATATGAACCACCCGCTTTTCGGCGCGGCTTGGGACGTCGGACACGCGCATATGGACGGTCTTGACCACCACGATGAGATAATGGATATAGGCAAAGCTCTCAAGGCTATCCACGTTCACGACAACGACGGTAAGAGAGACCTTCATACAATGCCGTTCTTGGGAACGCTTGAGTATGATTCTCTTATGAGAGGCTTGATAGACTCGGGCTTTGATGGATACTTCACACTCGAATCCGACGGATTTATGAAGTATGGAAGACATACTAAGATGAAAGACCCCAACGGTAGACTGGTTCACCCCAGCATCGAGCTTAAGAAGGCATCGCTTTCGCTGTTGTACTTTGCCGCAAAGGACATTCTTGAGGCATACAACTTATATGAAGATTAATAAAAGTAATGGAGGAGCAGAGTTTGTCATATCTGACAAGCTCTGCTCCCTCCACGGTTTTTCAACAAGACTTGGCGGCGTCAGCACACTCCCGCATACAAGCTCGCTCAACCTCGCCTTCGGGCGCGGAGACGATAGAGATACGGTGCTTGAAAATCTCCGTATCTTTGCCAAGACGCTGGGTGTTGACGCCCGACGCATAGTCAGCGTGTCGCAGATACATTCAGCAGAAGTCAGATACGTCGGCGAAGAAAACGCGGGGCAGGGATATTTTTGCGACGAGGAATTTGAGTGTGACGGATACGTTACCGACGTAGCGGGACTTGTGCTTGGCATTAAGACGGCGGATTGCCTCCCGATACTTATGGAGGGATATGACGCCGAGGGGAAGATCTGCGCCGTAGGAGCTGTGCACGCAGGCTGGCGCGGGAGTGTTAACGGAATAGCCGTAAGATGCCTTGAGGAGATATTGCGTCTTGGAGCTGTGATAGAGAGTGTTCGCGTGGCGATAGGGGCGTGTATATGTGCCGAGTGCTTCTGTGTACGACGTGATTTTTATGATGCGGTCTTGGATATGCGCGGAGAGGTTTTTGCGGAAAGATTTGTGATACCCGACGGTGAGAAAGACGGAGTGTGGCACTGCGATCTTAGGTCGATGAATAAAGAATTGCTTCTCGACGCGGGAGTTTTGGAAGATAATATAGACGTCTCGGACGAGTGCACGTGTTGTCTTCCCGAACGATATTTTTCGCACAGATACAGCCGCGGAGAGAGGGGAACGATGCTCTCTGTGATAGAAATGCCGCGGAATGATAAAGGGTGCTAAAAAATTGTATAAAATCTAAAAAATTTCAAGAAAAATATTGACATTTTCACTTTCTTATGTTATCATACTAAAGTGCTAAAGCGAATCGTAAAAAAATAGGGGGAGATCAGAATGGATTTTCATGAGAATGAGGGCTTTAATTTGCTTGTAAAGGCGTTGCTTTCGCTGGAGAACGAGCAGGATTGCATTGACTTTCTTGAGGATATAATGACACGCAAGGAGATGCTTGATATCGCGCAGAGAATACTTGTTGCAAAGCTTCTCTCCGAGCAGGTGGTCTATAACAAGATAGTTGACGAAACGGGAGCCAGCACGGCAACGATAAGCCGTGTAAACAGAAGCTATAACTACGGCTCGGGCGGATACGCCAGAATACTTGAAAAGATCAAAGAGGAAAATAAATGAGTATATCGGATTCGGTTTTGAGAAATGAAGAAAAAGCCATATTTAAGCTCAGAGAGCTTTACAGCGGATACGGCTATCAGAGATATAAGGTGAGTAAGTTTGAGGAATACGATCTTTACGCCCGCAATAAGAGTTTTCTTATAAGTGAGAATATCCTCACGTTTACCGACACAAACGGAAAGCTTATGGCGCTCAAGCCCGACGTAACGCTTTCTATAATCAAAAATCTTGGCAAGGACGATGCTGTCCATAAGCTTTATTATAATGAAAACGTTTACCGTACATCAGCTACGTCGGACGGATACCGCGAAATAATGCAAACGGGTCTCGAGTGCGTCGGCAAGATAGATATTTATTCTATCTGCGAGGTCATTCTCCTTGCTCAAAAAAGCCTTGAGCTTATAAGCACGGAGAATATCCTTGACATCTCACATATGGGCTTTATGCTCGGTCTTATGGATAATCTCGGCATAGAGGGAGAGGATGCTGACCTTCTTATTGAGCTTGTAGGACACAAAAATACCCCCGCTATAAGAAGCTTTTGCGAGGATAGAGGAATATCTGAGGTCGAGACCGACGAGGTAACTGTGATAGCCTCGCTCTACGCTCCTATCAAGGACGCTCTCGCAAAGCTCCGTTCACTTGTAAGAGGCGAGAAAATGAGAGCGGCGTATGACGAGCTTTCGGGTATATGCAAAATACTTGAGGCGAGCGGAAATATCGATAAAATATACCTTGATTTTTCGACTGTCAACGATATGAGCTATTATAACGGAGTCATATTCAAGGGATTTGTTAACGGAATACCCGACGGAATACTTTCGGGCGGACGTTATGACAGCCTTATGAAGAAGCTTGGCAGAGACGCGGGAGCTATCGGCTTTGCCGTCTATCTCGATATGCTTGAAAGACTTTCCTTCGATAACGCGAGATACGATGTTGACACAGTCATACTTTATGGCGCTGACAGTGATATGGCAAAGGTCTTTGAGACTGCGGAAGCTCTCAGAGGAGAGGGAAAGAGCGTGAGAGCCGAGCGAGGAGAGACAACGGCACAGAGATGCAGACAGATACTCAAGGTCTCAAAGGAAGGAGTTGAAGCTCTTGAAGCAAATGATTAATATAGCGCTTCCAAAAGGAAGACTTGGAGAAAAAGCATACAAGGTGTTTGAGGAGGCAGGATATGAATGTCCTTCGATACACGAGGAAAACAGAAAGCTTATATTTGAAAATGAAGAAAAGGGAATAAGATATTTCTGGGTCAAGCCGTCCGACGTAGTTATATACGTTGAGAGGGGCGCTGCGGATATAGGAATTGCGGGCAAGGATATAATACTCGAGTATTCTCCCGATATTTACGAGCTCTCAGATCTCGGTATGGGCAAATGCCGTATGGCTGTGGCTTGTAAGAAGGATTTTTGCGACAACAGAGACAGAACACTCAGAGTCGCTACGAAATTCCCCAATATAGCGAAGAAATATTACAACTCTCAGAGCAGAGAAATAGATATCATAAAGCTCAATGGCTCGATAGAGCTTGCGCCGATACTCGGACTTTCCGATGTCATAGTCGATATAGTGGAGACGGGAAAAACACTTTATGAGAATAATCTTGAGCCTAGAGAGACGATAGTTGACATAAGCGCCCGCCTTGTTTGCAATAAGGTGAGCTACAAGTTCAAAAACGCCGAGATAACCCGTATGTGCGAGAGAATTTCGGATCAGATAAAAAAATAAGGAGACTTTATGATAAAGATATATAAATACGGAGAGGTAGACGAGTCGGAAATTTTTGCGCGTGTCGTTCCCGAGTTTGACGTCACGGCGATAGTTTCGGATATAATCGCAAACGTAAGAGCAAATAAGGACAAGGCGCTCTTTGAGTACTCCGAAAAATTTGATAAGGCTAAGCTCTCCTCGATTGAAGTGAGCCAAGCCGAGATAGACGAAGCCTACGACTCGGTCGAGGACGAATTCAAACAGATAATGAAGAAGGCGGCAAAAAATATATACGCCTTTCACGAGAAGCAGGTCAGAAACAGCTTTATTATAAACGAGTGTGACGGAATAGTTATGGGTCAGAAGGTAATGCCGATAGAGAAGGTCGGACTTTACGTTCCGGGCGGTACGGCGGCATATCCCTCGTCTGTGCTTATGAACTGTATTCCCGCAAAGATAGCGGGCTGCTCCGAGATAGTTATGGTAACGCCCCCCTCGGCTGACGGCAAGGTAAATCCCGTAATTCTCGCGGCGGCGAAGATAGCGGGAGTTGACAGAGTATTCAAGGTCGGCGGCGCGCAGGCGGTTGCGGCACTTGCATACGGAACAGAATCCGTGCCGAAGGTCGATAAGATAGTAGGACCCGGCAACGCGTTTGTTGCCGAGGCTAAGAAGCAGGTGTTCGGACTTGTGGCAATCGATATGATAGCAGGTCCGAGTGAGATAATGGTGGTGGCGGACGGAAGCTGTGATGCTGACGTCGTGGCGACAGACCTTCTCTCACAGGCAGAGCACGACAGACTCGCGAGCGCGGTGCTCGTTACCGACAGCGAAAAGCTTGCGGTGGCAGTGTCGGAGTCGCTTGAGAGAATAATCCCGACGCTCTCAAGAAGCGAGATCGCGAGAGCATCGATAGATAATAACGGAAAAATAATTATCGCGGAAAACCTTGACGTTGCCATTGAGGTGGCAAACAGAATAGCTCCCGAGCATCTTGAGATATGTGTTGACAATCCCTTTGATTACCTTTCAAAGATACGCAACGCGGGCTCTATATTTATGGGCAAGAACTGTCCCGAAGCGCTTGGCGACTATTTCGCAGGGCCTAACCATACTCTCCCAACAAGCGGTACTGCAAGATTTTCGAGTCCGCTTTCGGTAGATGACTTCGTAAAGAAGTCGCAGTATACCTATTATACGGCAGACGCGCTCTCAAAGATATGCGATGACGTCGCCTATTTTGCGACCAAGGAAGGACTTACGGCGCACGCCGCAAGCGCTATGGTACGCTCAGAAAAATCAAAGGATAAGAGGTAAGATATGAGCCGATATCTTAATGATAAATACGCGGGACTTGAGGAGTATACTCCGGGTGAGCAGCCCAAGGATATGAAATACGTCAAGCTCAATACAAACGAATCGCCTTTTCCGCCATCAGAGGGCGTTATAAAGGCTATAAATGAAGATGCCACAAAGCTGCTCAAGCTTTATCCCGACCCCGATTGCGCAGAACTCAGAGATAATATAGCCGCGCTTTTCGGATACGAGAGGGAAAATATTTTTGTTTCAAACGGCTCTGACGATATTCTGAATTTCTCCTTTATGGCGTTTTGCTCCGAGGGAGCGCACGCTGTTGTATTCCCCGAGATAAGCTACGGATTTTATAAGGTGTACGCTGACCTTTACGGCGTAGATTATACGCAGATACCGCTTCGCGAGGACTTTTCGATAGACCCCGAGGATTATATGGGGATAGGAAAAAATATCGTTATCGCAAATCCCAATGCGCCGACGGGACTCTCTCTTTCAAGAGACACTATCGAGAAGATAGTTGAATCAAACCCGAATAACGTCGTGCTCATTGATGAGGCGTACGTAGATTTCGGCGGCGAGAGCTGTGTCGGACTTGTTAAGAAATATGACAATCTTCTCGTAGTAAGGACATTTTCAAAATCCTACTCGCTTGCTGGCGCAAGACTTGGATTTGCAATAGGCTCGGCGGGGCTTATCGCAGACCTGGGTAAGATAAAATATTCCACAAATCCCTATAACATCAACAGACTTTCGATGATAGCGGGATGCCGCGCGATAGAGGATAATGATTATTATATGAATAATTGCAAGACTATCGTAAGGACACGAGAGAGAGTTACAGCAGAGCTCAGAAGCATCGGCTTTGAGGTGCTTGACTCCTCGTCAAACTTCATTTTCGCGCGCACACCCGAGATGGACGGAGAGAAGCTCTATCTTGAGCTCAAGAGCCGCGGCGTGCTCGTGCGCCACTTTACAAAGGAAAGAATAAAGGACTTTAACCGTATAACTATAGGTACGGATGAAGAGATGGATATCTTTGTTCAGAAGGTAAAGGAAATACTTCAAAAATGAGGTCGGGCAAAAAGCTCGGCAAAGGAAGGTATATATGAGAAAAAGTGAGATAATCAGAAAAACGGCGGAGACCGATATAAAGCTTTCTCTTGATCTTGACGGTGTCGGCAAGAGCGAGATCTCGAGCGGATGCGGATTTATGGACCACATGCTTACGCTCTTCGCGAAACACGGAGGATTTGATCTTAAAGTAAACTGCAAGGGAGACACAGAGGTCGATTATCACCACAGCGTTGAGGATATCGGTATCTGTCTCGGCAAGGCGTTTTGCGAGGCCCTCGGAGACTGCGCGGGAATAAGACGCTACGGAGATATCATTCTCCCTATGGACGAGGCTCTCGTTATGTGCGCGCTCGATATCTGCGGACGCGACACTCTCGTTGCAAGACTTGAGATACCGTCGCAGAAGGTAGGGAATTTTGATACAGAGCTTGTCGAGGAATTTCTTTCGGCATTTGTACGTACTGCAAAAATATCTCTGCACGTAAGACAGCTTGAGGGCAGAAATTCGCACCACATAATCGAAGCTGTATTCAAGGCGCTCGGCAGAACACTTGGAGAGGCTGTCGCGATAGACCCCGAAAGAGCAGGAGAGATACCCTCAACGAAAGGTTCAATAGTATGATAGCTATAGTAGACTACGGAGTCGGCAATCTTTTCTCTCTTGAGAGTTCGTTTGCCTATATAGGCAGGGAGGCAACTCTGACCTCGGACATCTCCGAGATAGAGCGCGCCGACAGAATAATACTTCCGGGTGTGGGCGCTTTTGAGGACGCCGCAAGGAAGCTTCGCGAGAGCGGACTCTCTGACGTGGTATGCCGCGAGGCAAAGGCGGGGAAGCCGCTTCTCGGTATCTGTCTCGGTATGCAGATGCTCTTTGAAAGGAGCTTTGAGTACGGAGAACACGAGGGACTCGGACTTATCCGCGGCTCTGTAAAGCCGATGAGGGATATTATCCCCGCGGAGCTTAAGATACCGCAGATAGGCTGGAACTCGCTCAAATTCCACGGAGAGAAAAGTCAGCTGTTTAAGTATATAAACGAGGGCGATTTCGTGTATTTCGTCCACTCGTATTATGGGGCGGATTGCGACGAATCGCTCATAGCCTCGACGGAGTACGGCGCACAGATAACTGCGGCTGTTGCCTCGGGCAATGTTTACGGAACACAGTTCCATCCTGAGAAGAGCGGAGAAGTGGGACTTTCTATTCTCCGCGCATTCTGTGAAATATAAAACTGGGAGAAGACAAATGAATTTATTTCCTGCAATAGACCTGATAGGCGGCAAGGCTGTCCGTCTTGTCAAGGGAGATTACGCACAGGTGACGGTTTACAGCGACAGTCCTGTTAAGGTCGCGAAGTACTTTGAGGAGTGCGGCGCAAAATATCTGCACGTGGTAGACCTTGAGGGCGCAAGAGACGGCTCGCTCGCAAACCTTGAAACTATAAAGGATATTATAAAAAATACGGGACTTTTCGTCGAGGTCGGCGGAGGTATCCGCTCAATTTCGACGGTAAAAAAATATATAGAAGCGGGCGCAGATAGAGTTATCATCGGCACGGCGGCTGTCACAGACCCCGAATTTCTTGAGGCGGCGGTCAAAGAATACGGTGATAAGATAGCAGTCGGTGTTGACATAAAGGACGGAATGGTGGCTATAAAGGGCTGGACAGAGACCTCGGCGCTCAGTTGCTTTGATTTTTGCGAAAAGCTTTCGGGTATGGGGATAAAGACGATAATCTGCACCGATATATCCAAGGACGGACTCCTTGCGGGCACGAACCTTGAGCTTTACCGTGAGCTTTCGGCGCGCTTCAGTATGGATATAACCGCGTCGGGCGGCGTTTCTACGCTTGACGACGTAAGAAAGCTCAGCGAAATGGATATGTATGGCGCTATACTTGGAAAGGCGCTCTATACGGGTAACATTGATTTGCGTGAAGCGCTTGCCGTCGCGTCGGAGGTGGCAAATGGTAACTAAGAGGATAATTCCTTGCCTTGACGTGAGAGACGGACGAGTTGTAAAGGGAGTTAACTTTCTGGGACTTGCAGACGTCTCCTCGCCCGTAAGTCTTGCGAAATATTACAGCGACAACGGCGCTGACGAGCTTGTTTTTTACGATATAACCGCGTCCTTTGAGGGAAGACGTCTCTTTACAGATATTCTCTGTGAGGTAGCGAGAACGATATTCATTCCGCTCACAGTAGGCGGAGGTATCAATACCGTAGACGACTTTGACCGAGTGCTCAAATGCGGAGCAGACAAGGTCAGCGTAAACTCGGGAGCTATCAAAAATCCATCGCTCGTGCTTGAAGCGGC
>JAZSBF010000002.1:0-13909 GCA_045602205.1 Eubacteriales bacterium | reverse complement strand
AAAAAAAAAAAAAAAAAAAACGCCGCGTATTTTGACCCGGACTGATTTTGTTATGATGTGTCGAAAAACACAATGATTTGTTTTGAGTAAATATTATACTATAAATGATGAACGCCTTTTGCGACGTTTATTGATATTGGCATATATGCAAAATATGGTGATAAAAAATACAATAGAAATGATAGATGCACGACTCAACAAAAAGGATTTTGCGGAGATTATAAAAAGCTCAAATTCGTTTGCTTTTATATAGTTATCTATAATAAGCGGGGCACTTCCCACAATCTCTCCGTTATAGTAAAAGTCGATATTTCCCACTTGAGTACCTGCGCTTATCGGAGCGCTCAGGGTCTCCTCGTATAGATAGTATCTATGAGTGATCTCGACGTTTACATCTACGGCGTAGGGGAGAAAAAGCTCCACATCTTGTCCGACCCTTACTGTAACCTCGGAAGAATTATCCGATGCTTCAAGAAGTGCGTATTCTATCGGCATCTTGCAAATTGCAGTGCCGCCATTCATAACTTTTACGTACGCAAGGTCTCTTCTTGCGTGATCGATAAGCGAGTTTGCTATACTGAAGGAGTTTATTTGCCCATTTGTCTCCGACGCCCCCATAACTACGCAAAGATAATCACGATCCTCTATTACGGCTTGAGTCACGACACAATAACCGCCGTTGTCGGTCATTCCCGCTATCATTCCGCGTGCGCCCTTGTTGGTGTAGCCCTGAGCATAGTAGGTGCTTATAAGAGCATTTCTGTTTTTTACCGTAAATTCTTTGCCCGAATTCTTAAGGGTCGATTTGTAGGTCGCAGCGGAGCTTATCTCCATATAAAGCTCGTTTTTCATAACTTCCTTTGCAATCACGACTGTATCCTTCAGCGTTGTAGACATTCCGTCGCAGTCCCAACCGGTAGGATTTTTATAGTTTGTCTCTACTGCACCCAGCTCATTTGCACGCTTGTTCATAAGGATCACAAAGTTGTCTGCCGTACCTGCGACTGCAGAAGAAAGAACGTGCGCCGCATCATTGAATCCGCCGCAAATCGTGGCGTAAAGAAGATCGGTCACTGTCAAAACATCTCCTTCGGAAAGTCCCATTCTCGTTCCTTCAACTCCGGATAGCATAGCATCTGTAACGCTTACAAGCGTGTCGGGAGCATTTTTGAAATGCTCTATGGCTATAAGTCCTGTCATCATCTTTACGGTTGATGCGGGAGCAATATTCTTCTCAAGCGATTTGTTCACAAGCACCCGCTTTTCGTCAAGATTTGCAAAGTATACGCACTTTGCTTGACTCACATCGGGTAGGCTGTCGTAAAATGAGGAAGCGTTTGTCTCTATTATTGTAAAGGGCAATATTATACAGAAAAGCAAAAAGAGACAAATTGTCCGCATTGTGATCTTCTTTCTCACGGTGTTTGCCTCCTTGCTCTCTGAAAATATTCTTGTTTGTTTGAATTTATTTGAAATAATGCTTTACAAGTTCGTCAAGTATTTCGTCACGGTTGAACTTGCGGATCGTGTTTCTTGCTCCGTCGGCGGTGGGAACATAGATGGGATCTTCTGAGAGTATGTAACCCGATAGCTGTTTCACAGGATCGCTCCCCTCGTTCAGTATAGAATTGTATACGCGTTCGAGCGCGTCGCGTATTGAGTCTTTTTCGTTTCCGTCGAACATCGTTGCCTCCTCGAAGAAGATTTGAGAATGGTGTTCATCCACAATACATTATACACTATATGACGCAAAAATTCAACAGCAAACAAAAAAAGTTAAAAATAATGTAAAAATTTTTATTCCACTATTGATTTTTTAAGAAGATTGGTGTATAATTTAGTGTGTAAAAAATCTCGAAACAGCAAAGGAGTAAAAAATGTTAGTTTCTGCAAAAGAGATGCTTGTGAAAGCAAAACAGGGCAAGTATGCCGTAGGTCAGTTTAATATCAATAACCTTGAATGGACAAAGTGTATTCTCCTCACAGCTCAGGAGTGCAACTCTCCCGTTATTCTCGGTGTTTCCGAGGGCGCGGGAAAATATATGGGCGGATATAAGACAGTCGTTGGTATGGTAAAAGGAATGCTTGAGGAGCTCAACATAACAGTTCCCGTTGCTATCCACCTTGACCACGGTTCTTATGAGGCTTGCTACAAGTGTATAGATGCAGGATTTTCGTCTATAATGTTCGACGGTTCTCACTATCCGATTGAAGAGAACGTTGCAAAGACCACAGAGCTTGTAAAGGTCTGCGCTGAGAAGGGACTGTCCCTTGAGGCAGAGGTGGGCGCTATCGGCGGCGAGGAAGACGGAGTTATTGGATCAGGAGAGTGTGCTGATCCTAACGAGTGCAAGATGATTGCAGATCTCGGCGTTGATATGCTTGCTGCGGGAATTGGAAATATTCACGGCAAGTATCCTGCAAATTGGAAGGGACTTTCTTTTGAGACTTTGGCAGCAGTTCAGGATAAGACTGGTGAGATGCCTCTCGTTCTTCACGGGGGCACAGGAATTCCCGCTGACATGATAAAGAAGGCTATTTCTCTCGGCGTTGCAAAGATCAACGTAAATACAGAGTGCCAGCTCTCATTTACAGCAGCTACACGCAAGTATTTCGAAGAGGGCAAGGATCTTGTAGGCAAGGGCTTTGACCCCCGTAAAGTTCTTGCACCCGGTTGCGAGGCTATAAAGGCTACCGTAAAAGAGAAGATGGAGCTTTTCGGTTCTGTTAACAAGGCGTAAAATAAAATTTAAAGTCGGTAGAGGTGGCTTGCTTTTTTGCGAGCCACCTCTGTCAAGTTGTTTTTTGGAAGGAAGATAAAAAATGACTAAGATTGATATAATTTCGGGCTTTCTCGGTGCGGGAAAGACCACATTCATAAACAAGCTCATACGTGAGGCGTACGACGGAGAAAAGATAGTTCTTATCGAGAATGAGTTCGGCGAGATAGGAATAGACGGCGGATTTTTGCAGGATGCGGGAATAAATATAACCGAGATGAATTCGGGCTGTATCTGTTGCTCTCTTGTTGGGGATTTCAGCAAGGCGCTTGAAAAGGTCGTTGAAGAATACAGACCTGATAGAGTTCTTATCGAGCCATCGGGCGTTGGTAAGCTGAGCGATGTAATACGCGCGGTCTCTGAGTCGGGCGCAAAGGATATCGAACTCAATAGCTTTACAGTCATCGTTGACGTGAATAAGTGCAAGATGTATATGAAAAATTTCGGAGAATTTTTCAACGATCAGATCGAGCACGCGGGCTGTATAGTTTTCAGCCATACAGATAATACGACCGAAGCAAAGCTTACAGAGGCTCTGTCTCTTGTAAAGGCTCATAATGCTGCGGCGTTTACAGTGACTACTCCGATAGCTCAGCTTAGCGGGGCAGATCTTCTTGAAGCTATGGAAAGACGTTCTTCTATCGAGGAAGAACTCAAAAAAATGATGGAAAGTGAGGATGTTTGCCCCGAATGCGGACATCATCACGGCGAGCACCATCACCACCACGACGGAGAGCACTGCGAGCACGAGCACCATCATCACCACGACGGAGAGCATTGCGAGCATGAGCACCATCACCACCATGCCGACGAAGTTTTCACAAGCTGGGGTAAAGAGACGGTAAAGAAATATTCGCTCGATGAAATGCAGAAAATCCTTGAGGCTCTTTCGGACGAGCACTCTTATGGGTTTATCCTGCGCGCCAAGGGTATCGTTGAGGGAAGCGACGGCAAATGGGTGCACTTCGATTACGTTCCGGGCGAGCCGAACGTAAGAAACGGCTCTTCGGCTGTAATAGGAAAGCTTTGCGTTATAGGCTCAAAGATAAACGAAAATGCGCTTGAGAGCTTGTTTGGACTCAAGTGAGAAAGAGGTAAGCTATGAATATGCCGGTATATCTGTTCACAGGATTTCTTGAGGGCGGAAAGACAACAATAATTCAGGAATCTTTAGCAGACAAACGCTTCAATAGCGGAGAAAAAACACTCGTTATTCTCTGTGAAGAGGGAATAGAGGAGCTTGATGCCAGCAAATTCTGGGGACGTAACGTTTATATAAGAACGATAGATGACGAGTCGGCTTTTACGACCAAAAAGCTTTCTGAGCTTGAGAAAGAGCACAGGTACGACCGAGTTATAATCGAGTATAACGGTATGTGGATGCTGGATACACTGTACAGAAATATGCCGCGTCATTGGGCAATATATCAGAATATGATGTTTGCCGAGGCGAGAAGCTTTCTTAACTACAACGCCAATATGCGCCAGCTTGTTTACGACAAGCTCAAGGACGCCGAGATGATAGTTCTTAACAGAGCCTACGACGACGTGCCAAAGGATGAGATACACAAGGTAGTCCGCGGTATATCAAGAAGGGCGTCTATCGTTTACGACTATCCCGACGGACACGTCGAATACGACGATATAGAAGATCCGTTGCCCTTCGATATAAATGCCGAGGTCATTGATATAAAGGATGACGATTTTGCGCTTTGGTATAGAGATCTTTCGGAAAATATGAAGGCGTATGAGGGCAAGACTGTTCATTTTAAGGGGCTTGTGGCCAGGGATTCAAAGCTTGGCGATAATGCGGTTATTATAGGAAGACATATAATGACCTGTTGTGCTGACGATATACAGTACGGCGGTATGGTAGCGGTGTTCAAATCAGCAGCTCCGCTGAAAACAGGAGACTGGATAACTGTTAAGGGGAAGGTCAAGCTTGAGACCGCAAGGGTGTATCGCGCAAAAGGTCCTGTGGTATATGTGGATACGACGGAATTTGCCGTAGCGCCCAAGCAAGAGGTGGCTACCTTCTATTGATATGGTCTGTCGCGGACTAAAAAGCCACTGAAAACACAAGTTGACATAAAAATCCTTGAAAGCAGCAAAAAACTGCTTTCAAGGACTTTTTTTATTCTAAAAATCTTGTCTTTTTTTGACAAGCTTATTGACAATAAGAGGAAAGTATGATATCATGAAACAGAGAATAAAAACGACTTCATAGTCGTTGTTTAAGAGAGGTATTGAAAAGATGTACAAGAATTATAAGATCCGCGCACCGTATTTTGAGATAGGCCCTAAATGCTTCATGTGGGGCGAGAGAATGCTCAAGCTTGCTCTCGCTGTTGACGAGATAGCGTACAAGTATGATCTTGATGTTATTATCACTCCCCAGTATGCAGACATCAGATTGCTCGCGCAGAACACAAAATACATACACGTTTATGCGCAGCACATGGATCCCCTTGTTCCCGGTAGAGGACTTGGCTCGGTTCTTCCCGAATCTGTTAAGGAAGCGGGAGCTGTCGGCGTAATGCTCAATCACGCAGAGAAGAAGCTTGATCTTGAAACTGTTAAGCAGACTATCGCCCGCGCTGACGAGGTAGGACTTGCAACTATCGTTTGCGCAGATACGGTAGAGGAGATCAGACAGATAGCAGAGCTTGCCCCCAACCTCATCGTTGCAGAGCCCACAGACCTTATCGGAACAGGCGTTGCGAGTGATATGGGATACGTAAGAGACACTATCGAGGCAGTTCGTAAGATAAATCCCGATATAATGGTTCTTCAGGGCGCAGGCATTTCCGGTCCGGATGACGTTGCAAACGTTATCAGAGCAGGAGCTCAGGCAACAGGCTGTACAAGCGGAGTTATGAAGGCTGCTAATCCCGAGGCTGCGGCTGAGGAGATGCTCTGGACTCTCAGAAAGGTTTGGGACGAGGTTAACGGAAAATGAACGATATTATAAAGAACGCGTATAACGCATTTGCTATCGAGGCAGAGTCCTTGGCGGAGACCGCAAAGGTCCTTGACGAGAAGGAGTTTGCGAGAGCCGTAGAGGTGCTTGCAAAGGCTGAGAGAATAGGCGCGTCGGCGTGCGGACATTCGGGTATCGCTTGCCAGCACTTTGCTCACCTTATGTGTTGTATCGAGCGTCCCGCAAGATTTATATCTCCCGCAGAGGCAGTTCACGGAGCGCTTGGATTTATTCAGAAGGGTGACGTTATTCTTCTCGCTTCCCGCGGAGGAAAGACAGACGAGCTTCTTCCTATCGCAGATATCTGCAGAGGAAAGGGAGCTACCGTTATCGGAGTTACAGAAAATCTGAATTCCCCTCTCGCAGAGAAATCCGATATAGTTCTCGCTATGAAGGTCACACGCGAGTGCGATATATACAACTGTCAGGGAACAACAAGCTTTGCTGTTACGTCGGCAATATTCGACGCGCTTCAGGCGGCTGTTCTTGAGTACACAGGCTTTAAAAACGAAAAATTTGCAGTAATTCACCCCGGAGGCGCTGTGGGCAAAAGACTTAATGCAAAATAAATAAAAAATATATAAACAAAGGAGAACAAGAAAAATGGAAATGAAAGTTTTTCAGAAGGAGATCGAGCTTCAGTCCAGAGGTTGGATTCCTACCTTCCACGACATCAGAAAAGAGATCATTGAGATGGTAGAGGCATCCGGTGTTAAGAACGGTACAGTAAGCATCGTTTCTCACCATACCACCTGTTCTGTAATGGTTCAGGAGTGCTCACACGATATCGATTCTTTCGATCTCGAGTTCCTTCAGCACGACCTTCTCGACATCATGAGAAAGATGATCCCCGACTTCGCAGAGGAGCATCAGTACCGTCATCCCGGACCTGTTCACGCACAGTACGGTAGATACGTAAACGAGCCCGGCGACTACTCCAGCATGAACACAGACGGACACCTCCGTTCTGTATTCTTCGGCAGAAGCGAGACCTTGACAATCAAGGACGGTAAGCTCGACCTCGGTCTCTTTGCACACATCTACTTCATCGACTGGGACCACGTTATCGCTCGTCGCCGTCAGGTAAACGTTACCATTATCGGTACATCTGAGGACGTTGGAGACAGAAAGTGGAACGACGGTAAGGTTATTGATACAAAGAGAAAGTTCACAGACGAAGAGAAGGCATACGATATCCACTATGACCTTCAGCAGATGAGATAAGATAACAAAGGCGGAGGCAAAGAAAATTGAAACTCCTTCTTGATACGGCTAATCTTGACGATATAAAATATTTTAACGAGTATTTTCCTATCGTCGGAGTTACGACCAATCCTACGATTCTTTCTAAAGAGGGCGGAGATATAGTTGCGCACCTCAGAAAAATAAGAAAGATAATCGGTTTTGACAAAGAGCTTCACGTTCAGGTTACCGAGACGACTTTTGACGGTATAGTTGAAGAGGCAGAGGCAATTGTCGGCTTGCTTGGAAACAATACCTACATAAAGATACCGATAACCGATGAAGGAATAAAGGCGACGCAGTTCCTTTCCAAAAAGGGATACAGAATAACTATGACAGCTATTCTCAGCGCGGCACAGGCAATGATCGCATCCAATGCAGGTGCGGCTTATGTTGCACCTTATGCAAGTCGTCTTGACAATATTTGTGATGATGGAGTTGAGATTGTTGCCGAGATACAGTCTATCTTTAATGCATCGGGAACAAATTCCGAGGTTTTGGCGGCAAGCTTTAAGACTGTGCGTCAGGTTCTTGACGTAGCTATGACAGGAGCGGGCGCGTCTACTGTTGGAGCATCGGTAATGCACAATATGCTTGCGCATCCTATAACCGATACCTCTATTGCAGGCTTTGCAAACGATTGGAAGAAATCCTTTGGCGACACAACTATCGGAAGCCTTATACGAAACTCAGAAAAATAATTTTTCTGTGCTTATAAACCCAAAAGAGCTGCTTGACTTATTTTGTGAAGCAGCTCTTGATTTTATTTTGACTCATCAGCACCGTCAGTTTTGCTCCGAGGGATATAATATCTTATAATGTGATTGACAAATCTGTCTAAAGGTGTTAAAATAGTGGTGAATATGAGGTGTAGAGATGATAACGACAAAGAAAATAAAAATGAAAATAAAATCGCTTCGTTATGAGGTCGAGGAATCGCTTTTTGCAAAGGTGGTAAACGATATAATTGATAGCGGAGAGAATTACGACAACGACGACCTCGCTTATGACGAGGAGCAGGAGATAGCTCTGAATACAGAGGGATTTATGAATCTTGACGGGGATAGAGTAGAGCTTGTATACGAGGAGAGCGAGATAACGGGAATGGAAGGCTCGCGTACCTCCGTGGTGTTTGATAAGAGCAATTCGGGACTTGTAAGTATGCTTAGAGACGGTTCTGTTTCGACAGCGCTCGTTTTTGAAAAGGGCAAGAGGCATCACTGTGTTTATAACACACCTATAATGCCGTTTGAAATATGTGTGAGAACACTCAGGGTTGAGAATAATGTGCTCGATGAGGGAAGGCTTAAACTCGATTATATAATAGAGATAAGAGGCGCGAAGGCAGAAAGAACAAAATTTGAGCTTGAAATAAAAGAAATTTAAATTACTTTATCGAAAGGATGTTGGAAAAATGAAAAAGACAACGTTACTTATAATGGCGGCAGGACTCGGCTCTCGCTACGGCGGAAACAAGCAGGTAGACGGAATAGGTCCTCACGGAGAGATACTTATGCAGTATTCGATATACGATGCGATAGCGGCAGGCTTCAACAAGATAGTTTTTGTAATAAAGCCGGAGCATCAGTCGATAGTAGAAGGATTTTGCAAGGGTATAAAGGGTGCGGATATAGAGTTTGTATATCAGGATTTCTCGTCCATTCCCGCTTTTTATAAAGTGCCAGAGGATAGAGTGAAGCCCTTTGGTACGGTACATGCAGTGCTTTGCGCGAAGGATGCTGTGAATGAGCCTTTTGCAATAATAAATGCAGACGATTATTACGGCTCGGAAGCGTTTAGCGTTATATACGACGAGCTTCAGAAGCTCTGTGAGAACGAGGGAACAATGGTAGCATACCGCCTCAAAAATACAGTCAGCAAGAACGGAGCTGTAACAAGAGGTGTTTGCAGTGTATCCGACGGAATGCTTACCGATGTTACCGAAACATATAAAATAACTATTGACGACGCAGACGTTATAAAGGACGCGGATGCGGGAATTCTTGATCCCGAAGCACTTGTGTCAATGAATCTTTGGGGATTTGTTCCCGCGGTCTTTGATATGGCAGAGAAGAGCTTTGACGAATTTTTGCGCAATATTTCAAATGGAGATATAAAGGCGGAGTATGCACTTCCCACAATGGTAGATGCCTTTATAAAGAGTGAAAAGATGACTGTAAGTGTTCTTTCCACCGATTCGGTGTGGTTTGGAGTCACCTATAAAGAGGACAAGGACTTTGTTGCGGGAGAGCTTCGTAAGATGCACGAAGAAGGAAAATATCCCGAGAAACTTTTTTGAAACTTAAATTGAAAAAACTTGGGACTAAATCATAACTTATATGATTTAGTCCCGTTTTCTTTTTATTACTCTAGATCTGTTTCCTCATCCGCTCAAGCGCAGCCTTTTCAAGTCGTGATACCTGCGCTTGAGAGATACCTATTTCCTCTGCTATCTCCATCTGTGTTTTGTTTTGATAATATCTCATATTGATTATAGTGCGTTCGCGCTCGCTGAGCTTTTTCATAGCCTCTCGTAAGACGATGTTTTCAAGCCAGATCTCGTCCGAGCTGTTCGAGTCGCTGAGCTGGTCCATAACGTATATCGAGTCGCCATTTTCATTATAAACGGGCTCGTAGAGGGATATCGGCTCAACTATCGCCTCCATAGCGCGTAAGACTGCCTCTTTTTTCTCGCCCATTCTCAAAGCAATCTCATCAACGGTAGGCTCGCTTTGCTTTTCGTGGATAAGCTCCTCTCGCGTTTGAAGCGAGCGATACGCGAGGTCGCGGACAGAACGGCTTATCCGTATGGCGTTGTTGTCACGCAAATGACGCCGTATCTCTCCTATTATCATAGGAACTGCATAGGTCGAAAATTTTACGTCGAGTTCTGTGTTGAAATTGTCCACCGCCTTTACAAGCCCGATACAGCCGACTTGGAAAAGGTCGTCGAGATTTTCTTTTCTACCCGTAAATCGCTGTATGATGCTCAGTACCAATCGGAGATTTCCGTAAATAAGTTCTTGTCGTGCTTCCATATCTCCGTTTTTTGTTTTTTTTAGCAAGGTCTTTTTTTCTTCATCGGTCAGAGTTTTAAGGTGCGACGTGTTTACACCGCATATTTCCACTTTGTTGTAGTACATAAAAATAATACTCCCGATAAGTTTATATCGGGAGTATTGACTTTTTTTGTGCTTTGCTATTCACAAAACTATATGTTACTTTTTACCAAGCTGCTTTTTGGGGGAGATGTGAGAGTGAGGACGGTGTCTGCGTATTTCATATCCTCTTTGTCGTGTGACACGATAATAGTCGTCGTTCCTTTTAAGGATTTGAAAAGGATTTCGGCCACCTCGCGTCTGCGTTCCTCGTCAAGCCCCTTGAAAGGCTCGTCAAGTAAGATGAGATCCGGCTCGTATGCGAGTGCGCGTGCGATAGAAACACGCTGCTTCATACCGCCCGAAAGCTCTGAGGGGTATTTGTCGAAGGAGTCTTCAAGTCCCATAAGAGTCAAAAGCTCCTCTGCATTTTCCTTGTTGCTTACGATGCTCACGTTTTCAAGCGCCGTCAGCCACTCAAAAAGGCGAGGCTCTTGAAATACGTAGGAGATCTTTTCATAAGAGCTTTCAAGCTTTCCGCCCGAGGCTTTAAGGGTAGATGCTATAATATTTAAAAGTGAGGTCTTTCCAATTCCCGAGTCGCCCATAATAAGTGTATTTTTCCCGTCCTCAAATTCATAGGAGAGCGAGTCGATGATAATCTTCTTTTCATAACTCAGAGAGATATTGTCAAGCTTAAGCATTATCGGCCTCCTTTTTCTGCACGTGCAATCGTCCTGCGAGACGGTTGAGCATAAAGATCAGCAGCTTTTCGATTATAAGGCTGAAGATTATTACCGCCAATGTCCAAGCAAAAAGCTCGGTGGTCTCAAGGTATGTCTTTGAAAAATATATTTTTGTTCCGATGGCATTTCTGGGAGTGCAAAGGACCTCTGCGGCAATTCCCGCTTTCCACGCCATTCCGAGAGAGGCTCGGCAGGCGGCAAGAAAATAGGGCATAACAGATGGAATATATATTCGTCTTATTCGCATACCGAAGGAAAAACGGTAGACCTTTGCTACCTCAAGCAAGTCTTTGTCGGTAGAACGAATCCCCGCGCAGATGTTTGAGACTACGATAGGAAGAACTATGAGCATAGTTATAAAAACGGGGAGCGTGTTTTTATCTACCCAAAGCAGAGCAAGGACTATAAACGACGCTATCGGAGTTGCCTTTATTACTGTCATAAGCGGAGAAAAAAGCGAGTCTGCGACAACGAAAGACGCGCTTGCCACAGCAACGAGTATTCCCAAGACGATAGATATCAGTATGCCGATAAGTATTCGCCCGAGGGATATTGATACGGTCTTCCAAAAATCAAGGGTAGAGGCGAGCTTGGAAAATACGAGCACGGTGTCCTTGGGCGTTGGTAACAGAAAGCTGTTACCCGTTTTGTATGCCGCGATAGCCCAAACGAGTATCCAGAAAAGGAGCGAGAGGCAAAAGGATATTATTTTAAAAAGTCTTGACCTTGTGTTTATCATATCTCGCTCCTTTCGGTTTAATTGATATCAAAAATTATCTTTCGTAATAGAATCCGTCGTCGGGTATAGCCGCGATGGATTTATTATTGGAGGCATAAAGCTTTTCGTAAAATACCGAGATAGCCGATTTCATATCCTTGCCCTCGATAAAGCAAATATTGCAGTTGGGAAGAGCCTTCTTTGCAACTGGAGCTTTAGGTAATATTCCCGCGTCGACTATCGCGTTTATCGCGTCGTCAGAGCCCTCTGCGATGTATTCAACAGATGCCTTGTAATCATCAAGGAATTTGCTGAGCTCCTTGGGGTGTTCTTCGGCGAACGCCTTGTTTACAACAAGACAGCCCTGAGCCATTGTATTCTCGCCGTATATCTTCTCCCATTCGGCAGTGAAATCAATAGCCACCTTTACATTGGGGTTAGCGCTTGTGACGACCGTTACCTTAGGCTCGGGAAGGACCGCAAGCTTTGCACTTCCCGCCGTAACAGCCGCAGCAAGAGCATCGGGAGAGGGATACGTGGTGGTGTCAAGCGTTATGTCGCCATCCTCAAGACCATTAGCTTTTATGAGAGCTGCGGTTATGAACTCGGGGTTAGAGCCTGCTCCGGGGAGATATACAGTCTTACCCTTGAGAGAAGCCAAATCGGATACTTCCTCGCCGTTGTTCAAAAGATAGAGAACGCCGAGAGTATTGATGGCGAGAAGCTGGATCTTGCCGTCGCTCTTTTTGTAAAGGTTTGCGGCAGCGTTCGTTGGAAGAGCAGCGATGTGACATTCGCCCGAGATGATAGCGCCGGTTATCGCGTCTGCTGAGGCGAAGGTCTCTATTTTATAGTTCATATCAAGGTTGCCGTTTTTGGCGTCAACGATAAGCTTGGATGCGCCGAGGGCTGTTGTTCCGTTGAGAAGGTATACCTTTATCTCAAGCTCGGAGTCGGGCTTTGCGCAGGAAGCAAGCGGAACGCTCGCAAGCGATAGAGCAAGAATTACAAGTAATATCTTTGTGTAGATGGATTTCATTTTTATCTTTCCTTTCTTAAATAAAAATTTTTTATATATTATCACGGCGGAATATCAGTCAGCCGAAATATTTTTCAAGCATAGCGGTTTTGTCCTTAAGTATTATCGTTTTGTCGTGCTTTTCTATAAATCCTTCGGCGCTCAGCTTGTCGATAGCTCTGTAAAGAGATGCGCGACCTATATCAAGCATATCCGCAAGAGCGCTCATAGAAATGTCGGCGGAATATATACCGTCGCTCTCGTTATCCGCAAGAAAAAGAGAGAGCCTTCTTTCAGCGTTGCCTGCGGTGAAGGAATTTATTTTTTTGTTCAGATAAACTATGCGATTTCCTAAAAACGTCAGAAAAGCCTTGTTGACGGCGCGGTCGTTTTCAATAAGCGCTTTTACTGCATTGCGCTCGATAAACAACACTCGGCAAGCGCTTTTGGCTGATATCTTGGTCGGGAAGGGGGTGTCAAGCGAGTAGAGCGTGGCAACTCCAAACAGAGCGCCCTTTCCAACAGTGCGCAAAAGAACGTTCTTTCCCTCGTCGGCAGAGATGATAGCGGCTTTTCCTTCAATGATATACCCCACAGCAACACTTTCGGCAGATGGCGAGATTATTTCATCTCCGGCAGAAAAGCTTTGCTCTGAATAAGAGCCGTCGCATAAATATTTCTCAAGATTTTCGGACTCTGCATCCTTAAAGATGAGGCAATCTTTTATTTCGGGATATTTTGCGAGTATAGTTATCATCTCCTTTTTTGAAACTGTCTCATTTGAGACAATTTATTATAACAAAAATATATCTTTTTGTCAATAGATGTTGACAGAAAAGTGTAAACAAATTGTTAACAATGAAAAATGGCGATGGAAAACACAGGCGTGATAGTGTATAATGTATAAAATAAGTATACTGAAACATGATTATTTGTAAGTTATTAATAGGAGACTGAATATGACACTTGTGATACTTGCTGCGGGAATGGGATCTCGTTACGGAGGACTAAAGCAGATAGACCCGATAACGGACAATGGAGATTTTATAATAGATTTTTCTGTATTTGACGCGCTGAGAAGTGGATTCGATAAAGTCGTTTTTGTCATAAAGGAAGAAAATCTTGAGCTTTTCAGAGAAAGCATCGGAAAAAGATTTGAAGCTAAAATAAAGGTAGAATACGCTTTTCAGAAATTAGACGACCTTCCCGAAGGATTTTCTGTTCCCGAGGGCAGAGAGAAGCCTTGGGGCACCTCACATGCGCTTCTTTGCGCAGAGGAGTTTGTTAAGGACAATTTCGCGGTTATTAATGCCGACGATTTTTACGG
>JAZSBF010000001.1:0-39200 GCA_045602205.1 Eubacteriales bacterium | reverse complement strand
GACACGGATTTTCGATATACGCTAACGCGTTCGATATATTGCTGATGGCAACTATGTGCCATCAGCAACTCGATATGCTCACTGCGTGAGCGCGGATTTATATCATATCGAGTTTGAGCAAAGCGAAAACATATCGAATTTGCCGAAGGCAAATATATCGAGCAGAGTAGCGCGAGGCATATCGACAATTGAATAATCGCATTTGTGTCTACAAATGCAGTGCTTGTCAAGAAAAGAGGACAGAGAATGTAAAAAACATTCTCTGTCCTCTTCCTGTCGGTAGGTACTATATCTATTGAACTTAAAACTGTCCTTAAGAGTACGCCCCTTTGTCCAACGGATTTTTTATAGTACTCCAAGCTCCTCAACACATCTGAAGATATTGTCTGCTATTTTCTCAACGCTTCCAGATGCGTCAACGACCTCTATAGTATCTATGGCGGACATATCATCTATAACTCGCATAAAGGAATTGCGGACACGGCTAAGTATTTCCTCACTCTCATATATTTCTGTCGTCTCTCTGCCCTGCGATATGCGCTGCATACTCTGCTTCGGAGTAAGGTCAAGGAATATACAAAGATCGGGGTGTCTTATATCGGGGCAATCAACGTTTAACGCTCTGACCCAGCTATAATCTATCGTACTTCCCTGATACGCGAGAGATGAGTAGTAATATCGGTCGCAGATTATAAACGCGCCCTCGTCAAGCATCTTCTCTATTCCGTTATCCTTGTCTATATTGTGCGCAACTCTGTCGAGAGTAAACATCAAAGCTATCTCGCTGTCACTCTTTTTTATCTTCCCTCCCAAGACCTCTCTGAGAGCTTTGCCCGACGGCATATCCGTAGGCTCTGCCGTCATATAAACACGCTTACCGAGGGATATGAGTTTTTCTGCAAGTATTTTTGCCTGCGTACTCTTTCCAGCGCCGTCGATCCCCTCAAAAACTATAAAACATCCGCGCTCCATAAAAAGCTCCTTTTCGAAAATTTCATTCAATCAAGCTTTAGGGATATTTCCCCACTTGACAGTATTTTTTCACTTCCGTCCCACAGTCTAACATACAATCTTCCGAAATCATCAACCATTTCGGCAATACCCGAATATTCAATGCCGTTTTCGGTAAATGTTATCCGCCTGCCCAGAACGAAAGAACGTTTTCTGTATATATCCATAATATCGACATCTGCGTTTCCTGCGCAGATATCCATTATCTCATCTGCAATCCTTGCCGCAAAAAGATTTCTGTCCCTCACACTCGGCATAAGAGATGCCGCCTTGTTTTCTATATCCTTTGGAAATTCCTTCGTGTAAAGGTTAAGTCCTATACCTATAACCGAATACTTCTTTCCGTCTGGCAGAGAAAAGCTCTCGCAAAGGATTCCGCATATCTTGCGTCCCTCAAGATAGATGTCGTTGACCCATTTTATATCAGCCTTCACACCGCATATCGCTTCTATACTTTTGGTGACTGCCACCGATACCGCCGTCGTGAGCTGAACCGAGTCGGATATGGCGCAATCTTCAAGCAACAAGGACATATAAAGCCCCGTATCCGCGGGTGAATAAAAGCTTCTGCCCATTCTTCCGCGACCCGCGCTCTGTGCCTTTGAGACGATCAGTACGGGAGAGCTCTCGCATCTCTCTGCCTGACGGCGCGCCTCTGTGTTGGTGGAATCGATATCGTCAAATATTTCTATACGCAGATCTTTAGTCCGCATAAGCTCCGATATTTTTTCTACCGAGAGGATATCGGAAACATTTTTATTCTTTTTTTCACTCTTTTTTATCATTCTCCACCCTCCGTATTTAGAGTATATCACAAAGGCAGTATTTTTTCAAGATTTGTGCTGATTTTTTACAATATATTTTCTTTATTCGTGAGATAATATATTGCAAAAAAATTCTTGTTGTGATATAATTATAATGGATAGTATTATCCGAAAGTGTTTCTATTTTTAAGTCGCTTTTTGGAGATAAGATAATGAGATATATTTTAGCATCAAAATCCCCTCGCAGACGCGAGATACTCGCAAATATCGGAATTGATTTTGATATCATCACGGCAGACACCGATGAGTCGAGCACTCTTTCCGACCCGATAAAGCTCGCCGAGGAGCTTGCATTAAGAAAAGGAAAAGCGGTATTTGACAAGCTTTCTGCGGAAGGCACTCTGTCTGCCGACGACATAATAATTTCGGCAGATACCGTTGTTGCATGTGACGGCGAGATACTCGGAAAACCAAATGACCGTAAGGACGCAAAACGAATGTTAAAGCTTCTTTCCGGCAACAAACACAGTGTTGTAAGCGGTGTCGCGCTCATAAAAAACGGCAGGATCTTCGTTTCGCACTCGGAAACACTGGTCTACTTTGATGAAATTCCCGACTCCGAGCTCGAGCTGTATATAAACACCGACGAGCCATATGACAAGGCGGGAGCTTACGGTATACAAGGCTTTGCATCGCTTTGGGTAAACCGCATCGACGGCTGTTATTTCGGGGTTGTTGGGCTTCCCGTAAATCTTTTGAATAAGCTCCATAAGGACTGCACGGGGCATTCTTTAATTTGACATAAGGGCTTTAAGCTCATCTTAATACTCGGGAAAGGAGGATACGTTATATGCCAAAAGTTTTGGGCGTTGATCTGGGCACTGCAAATACTTTTATATATTCAAAGGGCAAAGGAATAATCCTGCGCACTCCGTCGGTCGTCTCGGTCGACTCCGAAACACGTGAGGTAGTGGCGGTCGGTCGCTCGGCAAAGCGAATGCTCGGCAAGACACCCGAGGGACTTCAAGCCTTCAGACCCCTCAAAAACGGCGTTATTGCCGACTTTGACGTTACGGCAAAAATGATACGTACCTTCCTTGAGATGACCGAATCAATAAGCTTTTTTAGCCGCCCCGTATTGATAGTTTCCGTTCCCTACGACGTGACCGAGGTTGAAAAACGCGCCGTTGAGGACGTTGTGTTTGCGGCAGGAGCTCGTTCGGTCGCGCTTATCGAAGAACCGCTTGCGGCAGCTATTGGCTCGGGAATGAGAGTCGGAAGCCCCGAGGGCAGTATGATAATAGATATCGGCGGAGGAACGACCGAGGTTGCTGTTATGAGCCTTGGAGGCATCGTTGCCTCACGTTCGGTCAGAGTTGCGGGTGACGCGCTTGACGAAGCGATAATAAGCTATATGCGCTCCGAGAAAAGCATACTTATCGGAGACGTGACCGCAGAACAGTTGAAAATGCGAATAGGCTCTGCACATCCGTCAGCCGACAACGGCTCTCAGGAGATATTCGGCAGAGAGCTTCGCACGGGCCACGCCATCTCCGATATAATAACCTCCGCGGATATACGCGAGGCTATGAAAGAACCGCTTGACCAAATAATCTACGCTATCAAAACAACTCTTGAGGACACACCTCCCGAGCTATCCTCCGATATATATGACAAAGGCATCACACTCAGCGGCGGCGGCGCTTATTTACGCGGAATAGGCGCGCTTATAACTCAAAAGACAGGACTTAAGGTACATATCGCAAAATCCCCATTTGACAGCGTCTGCATAGGACTTGGACGCATAATTGAGAGCGAGAAGATGATGGGGGATCTTCTCAGGTACAGAGGAAAATAATAATTTGAACGGAGAAAATTATGTCTGACAAACCAGAAACAAATATTAGCGAGGTTTCAAAAGAAAATTTGGACAAGGCTACGGTAGCGTCTCATTCGCTAACACCGAATGAGGCAGCGCTTCCCCCTCACAAGAGATATGTTCAGAGAATGATAAGATATCGAAATTACTACATTCAACTGCTTATGATAGTAGGCGCTATAATTGCCGTGTCTATATTCATCGCAGTCCTTTACAGTCTGCTTCTCGGAGCTTCTGTGGCCATTATCGCAGCTATTTTATATAGCTTTTGGGCGGTAAGCGAAATGTATAAGACTATCGGACTCAAATATAAAAGTATAGTCGGCGGTATCAGAATAACCGCCTGCAAGGCAAGATACGGAGAGATAATGTGGATACCCGCTTCTCTTATACTCTTTGACGTTATTGAAATCGACGACAGAGCCTTTGCAAAAAGAAACAACGAGGAGCTTACAAAGCTCTTTCTTCCGAAAACGCTGAAATATATAGGCGAGGACGTTTTCGATGGCTGTGACTCACTTAAGGATATCTTCTTTGAAGGAATCGAAGAGGAGTGGAACAAGATAGAGAAAAAGACAGATCTCTCATCCTACAATGTGATATTTGAAGCAAAATATCCGCCTATGCCGAAGAAGAAAAACTTTTTGACAAACAAAAAATAAGATATCGAGAAAAAATTTACGAAAGGAGACGGTATGAACTTTTACAGATCTAAATTCTTCATAGTTTGCATATTTATAGCCGTATTGCTCGTGCTCATACCGTCCGCCCTTTCGGTATTTGGATATACCGACGTTTTGAGAAGCGGACTAAAGACCGTATCAAAGCCGTTTGAGTGGTTGGGCTCGAAATCGGCTTCTGCCTTCTCGGGATTTGTCTCTGTATTCACGGAATACGACGAGCTAAAAGCCGAAAACGAGGAGCTTCGAGCAAAGCTTGATGAGCTTGAAAACAAGGATTATGAAAACAGTGTTATAAAAGCCGAAAACGAATGGCTTAAGAGCTATCTGAATATGAAATCAAAGCACCCTGAGCTTACGCTCTCCGATGCTTTGATAGTTTCACGCGAGTCGGGAAATTATTCTACCGTGCTCACGCTCAACCGTGGCTCTGTACATGGGATCAAGCGAAATAATCCCGTAATAACCGCCGACGGAGTTTTCGGTTACGTAAGCGAGGTAGGACTTGACTGGTGCAAGGTTGTAAGCCTTGTAGAAACGGCAAGCTCGGTCAGCGCATACACCGACCGCGGACAAGCTGTGGGTGTCGTTGAGGGCGATTCTATCCTTCGAGCCGAGGGACTCTGCCGCATGACCTACATAGACGCCTCGGCGGATATAAAGATAGGAGACAAGGTTTATACGGGCGGAAACGGCACTATCTACCCCGCAGACCTTCTTATAGGCACTGTGACCTCAATAGAGGCCGATGAATACACGAGAACTCTTATAGCTTATGTCTCTCCCGCAGTCGATTTTTCGGATATAAATTCCACCTCTCGCGTGATGATAGTCACGGGGTATAGATCGGGAGGAAACAAATAATGGCTATGGGCAGAAGCAACGAGCTAAAGCGCTCGGCTATACTTCGCAGAATACTTATTTACGCTCCTATTTTCTTTCTTCTCGGCATCGCGCAATGTTCTTTTTTTACCGAGCTTTTCTTTATAAGCGCAGTTCCGAATATTGTTATGGGCGCTATCGTGACGGTAGCCTTGCTTGACTCTCAGAAAACAGCGGCGGTCTGCGCTCTCGCGTCGGGCTTTATGATAGACGCGCTTGGGTCTTCCGGCATCTCGCTCTCTCCGATAGCTTTTTTCGCAGTGGCTTTAGTCGCGTCCGAAATATCAAAAAAGATGCTTCCTACCTTCCTATCCTACTTGCTCGTCCTTATCCCTTCGGCAATAATAAATACCGCATTTACGGTGATCAAAATATTTTTTGCGACGAAGGAGCTTCGTTTTCTTTCTATACTAAAAACGATATTATTCCCCGAATTTATTCTCACACTGATATTCTCTCTCCCGCTTTTCTTTATCATTCGCCTTTTTGCGCGTATGGTCGACAAGAAAAGCAAATTTAAAGTTTAAACTCAGCCAAAAAATTAAGGTGGTGTTACGATGAAAAAAGGATTTAACCGAATAGCCAGATATATATCCTTGCTTTCCCTTTTTCTCGTGGTTATGCTCGTCTATATAGTAGTGCTTGCTAAAATTCAGATAGACGGCTCAAAAAACGCACCCGTGAACGATGAAGTCGCCTATACGAGAACCGTTACGGTCTCGGGACTTCGAGGCGAGATATATGACAGAAACGGTAAACTATTGGTTGGAAATGATACGAGATATGACCTCTTGCTCGAGTACGGCGCTATCCCTGACACGTCGGAAGAGCTGAATAACTCTATTCTCAGAATACTCGAGGCTTTGGACAAAACCGATTCAAATGACAGCCTCACTGCCACCTGCCCCGTCCTTACGGGAAGATATCCCGATATCTCCTACGCAAGCTTCGCCGACGAAGATTCATACAGCGACTTTATAAAAATTCTTGACAAAAATAATCTTGATCACTCGATAGAAGCAAAAGATTTTGTAGACTATTTCGTCTCGAAATATAAGCTTTCCACAAGCATTTATTCCAATAACGAAATAACCTCACTATTGCAGACAAGATACGCCATGGAAGTCATAGACTTTGGCGTTTATAATCCCCTCGTTTTTGCCGAGGATATAAGCATTGAGCTCGTTTCTTACATAGAGGAGGCAAATGTAGACGGAGTTACCTTCAAGGTCAGCTCCGAGCGCAAATACGAATATCCGGGATACGCCTCTCATATACTTGGCAGACTCGGTAAGATACAGGCAGAAAACGCCGAATATTACAGCGAGCTCGGTTATCCTATGGACGCATACGTCGGCACTTCAGGCTGTGAGCTTGCATTTGAGCAATATCTTCGCGGTCAGGACGGAACTATGGAGATAAGCTACGACGCCGACGGAAATATTATAAGCAAAAAATTTATAAAAGAGCCGATAAGCGGCAACGACGTCTATCTTACAATAGACATCGACCTTCAGATAACCGCCGAAGATTCACTGAAGCAAACGGTAGAATCTCTGAAATATTCGGATTCGGGCGCACTTGTGGCACTTGACCCGAGTGACGGCGGAATACTCGTGTCTGCCTCGTATCCAAGCTATGATATCACACAGTTCAGCAGCAAAGATTACTATAACTCTCTGCTTAACGATCCCGCAAAGCCTCTCCTTGACAGAGCACTACTCGGCGAATACGCCCCCGGCTCTATATTCAAGATAGGCTCGGCGCTTGCTTCGCTTGAGGAAAACGTGATAGACGCTTCTACAATTCTTAATTGCTCAGGTACATATCCGCACCTGCACAATCCCACTTGCCTTGGAGTGCATGGGGATATAAATGTTATAAAAGCGATAGGAGTCTCCTGTAACTGCTTCTTCTACGAGATCGGTATGCGAATGGGGATAGACCGCATAACCGCATATACCTCAAAGCTCGGACTTGGAGTCGCATCGGGCATAGAGCTTCCCGAACGCACAGGACTTATCGCAGGAACACCCTCAAGAGGAGACGCGTGGACACAATCCGAGGATCTTTCGGCAGTTATCGGTCAGTCCGACCACGCCTATACCCCACTCCAGCTTGCCGTCTTTATGTCAAGCGTGGCAAACAGAGGCGACAGATACAGCGCGCATCTTTTGCACTCGGTCAAAAAATTCTACACCGAGGAAACTGTGTACGAATATCCCCCTGTCATACTTGACTCGGTAGATATTTCGGAAAGCACCTACAACACTCTCATTTCGGGTATGCGAAGCGTTGTTACGAGCAGCCAGAGTCTTACGAATTATTTCTCGGGAGTGGACGTAATAGTCGGCGGAAAAACAGGTACTGCTGAAAAAAATGGAAAGAAGGATTTTGCGCTCTTTGCGGGAGTTGCGCCTCTTGATTCCCCAAAAATAATCTCGGCTTGCGTTCTCGAACAGGGCGTCAACGGAGCTAATGCCGCAATACCGATGGCAAAGGTGTTTGAAAAGTATTTCAATGAGAATGGCGAGCTTTCTTAAAAATTATTTTTACCTGTTCGATAATACGACATATTTATATTGATTTTTTGCAGAGAATGTGTTAGAATATACGAAAACGTGTTTTTTGAGAGGAGGAGTGACCGTGTCGCAAGCAAAAAAGAATACGTCAAACATTATAGCGCAAAATAAAAAGGCGTGGCACGATTATTTCGTTGACGAAAAATACGAGGCGGGAATCGCTCTTTTCGGAACAGAGGTGAAAAGTGTCCGCAACGGAGCACTTAACCTTAAGGATTCCTATTGCTCTATAAAAAACGGTGAGATATTTATTGTGGGAATGAGAATAAGTCCTTATGAGAAAGGAAATATTTTCAACAGAGATCCGATGAGAGATAAAAAACTCCTTATGCACAAAAAGGAGATAATGAAGCTTCACGGACTCATCTCTCAAAAGGGCTACACACTTGTCCCCCTTTCACTCTATTTTTCGGGCAAAAACGTAAAGGCCGAAATAGGTCTTTGCCGAGGCAAAAAGCTTTATGATAAGAGAGATTCCGACGCTAAGAGAGAAGCCGATCGCGAAATGGACAGGCGTATGAAGGATAGCGGCAAAGATTATTAAAAGCGACAAAAAGTCAAGCAGAAGCTTGACTTCATATGGGCCCGTAAAGGTTTCGACGGGGATTTTGAGGTATAATAAGCGAGTAGAGCCGAGCAAACTCTAAAACTGCTCAAACTTAAAATTAAACGCTAACGATAGAAACGTTGCAATGGCTGCCTAAGGGCAGTGCCGCGGCATAAATGCCGCCCGTTCCTCCCGAGAATATCGCGGCTCGGGACTGAGCGTCATGTAAGCGGTGAACGTGCATCGGTGTTTCGCCATTGAACCGATCACGCAAAAAATGGCTACCTGAGAGTGACGTCTGTCTGTTGACGTCACTCAAGGGGAATTATAAATAACAGACTGCACTCGGAGAAGGTTATATCAAGAGGTTTTCGGACAGGGGTTCGATTCCCCTCGGGTCCACCAAAATGAAAAGAAGGCGAACACAAGTTCGTCTTCTTTTCGTTTTGATATAATTTAGTGAGGGGAATCGAACGCAGTGAAAAAACAACCCGGTGAGTTGTTTTTGAACGGTGACCGAAGAATTTTGCAAAGCTCACACTTCCCCATTTTCACTTTTGCTTTGCAAAATTCAAGAACGATTCCCCGAAGATCAAGAAATATATTTTCCTTGACTTAGAGAATTTTACGTGTTATAATGTATTTGAATCGAGTTTTCAAATAAATATTGAAAGGAACTCAAACGATGAAAAAAAATCTGAGCAGAATTTTAGCCATTATTATGGCGGCAATGATGTTGCTGTCTCTCTTTTCTTGTGACGAGACATTTGATGAATTATCAAACACTATCGAATCTGAAGCAACTACCGCTGCCACTACGGCTGCTACTACAGCTACTGACTCTGATCCAGATCCTACTCCCGATCCTACTCCAGACCCTACTCCGGATCCTTCTCCAGATCCTACTCCCGATCCTACTCCGGATCCTACTCCGGATCCTACTCCTACCCCTGATCCCGATAACGGCGATAACAACGAGCCGAAAAAAATTAAAAACATCATACTTATAATCGGTGACGGTATGGGGCTTGAACACATATCTGCAGGCCAGCTTTACGTTGGAAAGAAATTTGCATTCACCGATTGGCAGTTCACAAACGTAAACACTGACTCCGTCAACACCTCAGGAAAAGGCTCTGTGCTGACAGACTCTGCCGCAAGCGGAACTGCGCTCGCAACAGGACATTTGACCGTAAACAATTATATAGGCAAAAACCACCTTGGAACAGACGTTACCACTATACTTGATGCAGCTTTAAGTCTCAACAAGTCAACAGGTGTTGTTACAACAGACAAGCTTCACGGTGCAACTCCTGCGGCTTTCTCGGGACATTCAATAAACAGGAATAACTCTGCTGAGATAGCAAATTCTCAAATCTCCTCCGGCGTAAACCTTTTGTGCGGAGATATAGATTCTGTATACACTTCAAGAAAAACAGCTATTCAAAGCGCAGGATATGCATACTGTGACAATTTTAGCAATTTGAATTCCACCTTCTCCTCAAGCAAAGCATTCTGGCAGCTTGATCTTGAGGGATGCGCAAATCCTGTCCCACTTTCCGACACAACAGTAAAAGCGCTTGAGTATCTCGATCAAGACCCCGACGGTTTTGTTCTTATGGTTGAGCAGGCTCATATTGATAAATATTCCCACAACAACGACTTTGCCGGAATGGTAAAGAGTGTAAAGAGTCTTAACGATACCGTAGAAGCTATTATGACCTGGATAGGCGACCGTACAGACACCGCAGTCCTTATAACAGCAGACCACGAAACAGGCGGTCTTACGGTAAGTAATACGCAAAACGCTCTCTCCAGTAATTATACTTCTTCCCTTTCAAATTCAAAAATATACTACAACTTCTCCTCGGGAGGCCACACAAACTCTAAGGTCGGACTTTTCGTATACGGTATCGAGCCCGATTTCTCGAAGTACAGCTATTACGGCTCGTATCATCTTATAAAGAATATTAACATTTATAATTTGATGTACGATATACTAAACCCAAGTGAATAAAAAATAATTAAAAGCTAACGGCGTCTCACTTTTGTGAGACGCCGTTCTTTACATTTAATTTTTTGCACTCGGTTCTATCAATTCAAAATCAAAGAATTTTTGAGCATCCGAAACAATCTTGTCAACTCGGTTACTGAGAATATAAAATCCTCCCACACCGTTGAGTGTAAGATATACCTTTCTTGAGGTCAAAGAATAGAATTTATACTCCTTCACATCGCCCGCAATATTAGTTACCGTGACGGTAAGAAGCAACTCTCTGTCCTGTGCTTCCTCCTCCGCGCTCATAATATAAGTGTCTTCAACACTCGAAACGAGGAGAGTCTGGTAATATCTCTTAAAGAGCTCGGTAGCATATCTTACATAGGTGATCTTCTGTCCGTTTGGCAAAGTAACGACCACTTCATTTGTTGATACCTCAACGATGCTTCCGTCCCTTGCATCAATATGTCCCGAAATTGACCTTACCTGTACATCAAGTATATTGTGCGCGAAATACTGAGTATTTATCTTTAGTTCTTCGCCAGCCGAATCGACAGCGGTAATATCGTTTGGCGTTATAGTCCAGCGTATTCCATTTTTATCAACAACGTCAAGAACAGACATCGTATGGACGAAATTGCCGTGCGAATCGGTTCCGATTATCTCCAGATGTGTAACGTTTGTTAAATCATCTGTTTGATTTTTGGAATTATCTACAATAAACTCCGCCCAATAATCCTTCGACTCTATCTTGATCTTCCCCGCAAAAGACAGATCGAGCTCAAATATATTCGGGTTTATCCAATCATAAGAATCCCAAGCAAGAAATTCAAGACTTTGAGGCTCTACCTCAACCACCATATCATAGGAGAGTGGTAGCTGGTTATTATCCTTATCGAAAAACAGCGAGTAGGCGTAATAGTTCCCGTTCTCATTCTTTTCGCTTATAAAAATGAGCTGTGTTACAGTCTGAAGATACTTTCCGTTATCGTCTAAAACGTCATAATCGAACGAAAGTCTGTACTTAGGATCATACTCCATCGTCTTCTTCCCGTCCTTTTCGACCTCCTTGCCAAGTCCGCACTTAATAATCTCCTCATCTGTGGGATCAAGATATTCTACACCGGCAAACGAAATATTATAGAGATTATAGAGCGCATTGTACATCGAGTCGAAGTTGGGCTGATATCCCGCAAGACTATCCTGTGTGAATTTGAAGGAATCGCGCACGTATATCGTGTTCTGACGGTCGGCAAGATCGATAAACGAAAAACCTACGATCGGCTTTTCAACTCCTCGTTGACGGATCATAAAATTCTGTACGTCAAAGTGAGTATTAAGCGTCATCGGATACAGCAGAGTAGGCTTAACAAAATGCTCTACCTTCTCGAATATAGTCTCTCCGATACCGTTATCAAGCACGTATACCGCGTCTCTCTTTGTTTCGCTCTCTCCGTCAATGCTTACGTACTGAGCATAATATCCGCCTCCCGTTACGAGAGGGTCGCCAACGATGACCTTATATTTGTTGCCTGATTTGTCGGTAATAATATAATATGTGGGAGAATAATTGTACTCTTTTCCTTCATCATCGTATCTTACCTCGTCGACAAGACCGTACTCGGAAAACTCCCCATTCTCATCTTTAATAGGGTCTTTTATTTTTTCCCTCGTGAGAGTATAAGCCGTGTTCACGAAAATCGAGGAAAATATCTCGGGATCGTACTGCGCAAAGTAAGAATCGTTAATAATAAAATCCGATGAATCGTCGGGCGCGCGGTTTGTAACGTTATATCGGTGGAACTTGATAGTATCATTACTGTTGAACACCTCAAGCGAGCGTACCTGATCTCTTTCGAGGTGTGGGAACATAAGTATTCTTGATTGAATTCCAATAACCTCATTACCCTCGGTATCAACTACCGCGAAGATCTCGTACTCACCCGTCTCGGGATCGACCTTTACAAGTGTGCCCTTATCGGTAACGTAATAGCCGTATTCCTCATCAACTCTGAGGATATCGCCGTCGGTGTCGTACATAGCATATACCCCGTTTTTATACTTTATGAGGTACTTTGTATCATCGACGTCATAAAAGGGTTCTATTTTTACAATATAGTTTACCGCAATAAGAGTCGGAATAAGAATAACTACCAAAGCCGTCGCCACAATTATTGCAGTTATACGCCGTCTCATCAGCGTTTTCTGTTGCTTTTTTATCATTTATTCTTTCTCCTGATAAGCACCACTGCTCCGCATACTGTTGCAAGCACAACAGGAACAACGGTGAATACTATCGTATATTGAGTAGCTTCCTTAGTGGTTATAGTATCTATCGTATAATCTGCAAAGGGTTTGCGCTCTATTCCTATCGGAACAGGCTCGTGACCGATAGCTCGGCAGGCCGAGAGAAGCAGGTCGTTATTTCCGTAAGCTCCGTTCTCAAGGAACTGAGCAGATGCAAATTGGGTAGAACCGCAGGCTACTACGTATGAAGCCTCGTTTGTAACGTCATAGTTTGAGGACTGAACGTTTCTCTCCTCCACAGATATCGTCATAAGCTTAAACGGGTTGAGCTTGGTCGCCTTTGCCACCTCCGCTCCGTTGGCATGAGCTACTGCCTTATCGCTTGTAACAAAGATATCGAAGATAGCTCTTGCGATACCGTTGGAATAATAGCTTCCGTAATCATACTGCACTGTGCTATTCTCCGCGTCAACGTAACGCTTTGTGTCGTAAAGAGGAGAATAGGAGAGCGACATCGCATGTGGGAAGATGACGTCCTTGGGCGATGCGCTGTTTTTCATATCCGACGTTATACTTGCAAGTCCACCCTCGGCGTATTCTGACTTGATAGTAAATCCATCTGTTGTAAGCGACTGCGAGCTGTCTCTTATAATATACGGATGTTCAGTAACCGTGTCTTTTGTTCTGTCAAAGGATATTCCCCATTCCTCAAGATAGTCCTCAAGGTAATTGAGTCTCTGTCCCTTGTTTGTATTGGCATCCATAAATACCATAAGCGAGTTCGTTCCGTCAAGGAACTCGTCAAGTATCTTTATCTCATCAACGTCAGACGTACTGTTCTTTACGAGAAAATCCGACTGAGGATTGAAAATAACGATAAGTCGGCAATCCTCAGGGATAGGCTGGTTTGCAAGGTCTATCGTCTGAACCGTGTATCCTGCATCGGAAAGGGTGTTACGAAAAGCATCATCGGGTGTAGCCTCGCCATGAGAGGTGGTAAAGCAAGCTATCGGGGATTCCGCTCTCGTAACCGCGAGAATACCCGAGGCAAGCTTCATCTCTCCGTTATAAGCCCACGCCTCTCCCGTATCGGTATCAAAGGTATAGAAATTTTTGATCGTATAAACCTTATACTCTGTACCAAACTCAACTATAACGTCTGTGGTAGCTATGTTTGTTGTAGACGTCTGTCTATACTTATAAACGGCTGAAGGATTTCTTATTATATTGTAATTTATTACGTTTATATAGTCGGGAAACTCACTTTGAAGCTCAAGTGCCGTATTATATACGTACGCAGAATTCTGCGATCCCTTAATTACATCGGGGTCATCGCAGAATATTATATTTATATAGGGATTTTCGTCGCGGTATCCCTCACTGCCTGCAGAAAGATTGTTTTCTGCATTGTATGCCTTATTCTCGGCACGTATCTTGTCAACCATCTCAATGGGAGATACCGTATCAAAGGTATCGTCACCGTTCTTTATAAGATCTATTGAGGCATCTGAGAGGGTGAAAAGATATTCCGGAGTAAGATCAATATACCAAGTATACTTTGAAGAAAGCAGCGTAAACACTACGTTAAAAAGAATGATGGCAGCTATTATCAGCGCGGTGAGAGCTGCGGTCACTCCCCCATAGCGAAGCTTGCGGCTGTTTACAGATTTATTTTTCATTTTCATCAACCACCCTTTCTGTATCAGCCCCAACGACGCTTGTCATACACGCGTACCGTCAAAAGCAGGAATATTCCGGTTATCGATATATAGTATATCAACGAACCGAAATCTATAAATCCGCTTGCAAAATTCGAGAAGCGGCTGAAAACACAGAACCACTCGATAATGAATCTTATCGCATATACGTCGATAAATTGATTTAAAAGGAACATAAGAAGCATTACAACAATAATTGAAACAGTTATAACTGCCGCGGCAAGCTGATTTTCGGTCAAGGAAGACACGAAAACTCCTACGGCAATAAATGCAGCGCCTATAAGCATAACGCCTATGATACAGCCTATTATTCTCGCAGTAGACGGGCCGATAGGTGATGACGACTCATATCCAAGCGCCGCCTTTTCCTGAGCCGCGTATGAATAGAGCGGGAAGAGATATACGCAGGATGCGAGCAACGAACTCGAGAATATCGTGAATGCAGCAAAGAATTTTCCAAGCACCATTTCCCATATCGTAACGGGAGCTGTAAGAAGGAGCTGCTCGGTCTTAAGCTTTTTCTCCTCGGCAAAGAGCTTCATCGTAAGAAGCGGTATAAGAATTATAAACGAGAATATAAGCAGGTTGAAATATGCGTCGGTGTTATAGGTTGACTGAGCAAGTGTGGTGTAGCAAAGCAGGATAGCCGCTGTGGCGAGAAAAGCACCAACGTAAACAAAGCCTATCGCGTTTATAAAGTATGAGCGAAGTTCTTTTTTATAGATAGCGAACATTTCATTTTTCT
Source organism: Eubacteriales bacterium (assembly GCA_045602205.1). Lineage (GTDB taxonomy): Bacteria > Bacillota > Clostridia > Oscillospirales > CAG-272 > HGM12713. The sequence continues at coordinate 24,146 of JAZSBF010000001.1, read as the reverse complement.
GTCGGCAAAGATGCCGACCGTTCTCCTTTCATATATGTTTGAGAATATTTCTCACTGCTTGTCCTCGTCAAAGAGTCCCGAAAATTCACTGTCTTTCTTATGAGTCTTGTCAAGCATATTTTTGGCTACCTCACTCTCAAGATTTGACCTCGAACGGCGGTTCTTTGAATCACGGCGATCGTAACGTGTCTTTGCAGACGTCTGATCGACTATCGTAATAAATATATCCTCAAGACTCATACCGAGCGCCTCAAGACCGACAATCGGCCACTTCTTCTCGGCAAGAGTATAAAACAGCGATTTTCTTATGTCGATTCCGACCTCGCTCTCAATAGTATAAGTATACGCGTCACCGTCACGCTGAGAAAGGAGCTCCGCATAAACGATACCCGGCTTTGAGCGAAGTGTTGCAAGAACCTCTTTCTGCGGTCCGCATATCTTAACGTTAAACCTGCGGTTATTCTCCACCGCTCTCGTTATGTTTTCGGTAAGCTCGTCGGCTACCACGCGACCCTTGTTGATAATAACTATACGGTCGCATACCGCTTGAACCTCTTGCAAGATATGAGTTGAAAGTATAACGGTGTGGTCACGTCCGAGAGTACGTATAAGGTTTCTGACCTCAATTATCTGCTTAGGGTCAAGTCCTACCGTAGGCTCGTCAAAAATTATCACCTCGGGACTTCCTATGAGTGCCTGCGCAATACCGACTCTCTGTCTATATCCCTTGGAAAGATTTTTTATAACTCTCTTATAAACATCGTTTATCTTAACGACCTCGCATATCTCCGCAAGATGCTTGTCTCTGTTGAGCTTACAATTTTTCAGGTTGTAATTGAATATAAGATACTCCTCAACGGTCATATCAAGGTAGAGCGGAGGCTGCTCGGGCAGATATCCGATATGCTTTTTAGCCTCAAGGGGATTATCAAGCACGTCAAGTCCCGCAATTGAAACGCTTCCCGAAGTAGCCGAAAGATATCCTGTAAGGATATTCATCGTCGTACTCTTGCCCGCACCGTTAGGTCCGAGAAGTCCAACGATCTCTCCTTTTTTTACTTCAAAGCTTATATCGTCAACCGCGCAATTTGAACCGTAATTCTTGATCAGATGTTCTATTTTTACCATAATGAATATCTTCCTTTCATAAATTCAAGAATCAACTGTAAATAACAGCAAAGTTACATACCTTACATGATACCATAAATATATAAACAAACTATGAACGATGCCCCGCTTTAAGTAAAATTATTGTATCTTTCGGGGTATTTTTTTCGTACTTTTAAATCTTATTTGACATATATTACAAATTGTAGTATAATGTATGAGATGAACTACTAAGGAAGGACTATCTATGCTAGACAATATCGTATCACAGATAAACAACATTCTATATAGCTATGCTCTCATTATAATTCTTGTTCTGGGAGGTATTTATTTTACCGTAAGAACAAAGGGTATCCAAATTCGTTCTATACCCGATCAGCTTAGGCTTTTAAACGAAAAGCCCAAGGACAAAGGGGGAGTTTCGTCATTTCAGGCTCTTATGGTCTCAACAGCGTCACGTGTCGGCACGGGAAACATAATAGGCGTCTCTGCCGCCATCTGCATAGGCGGATATGGCTCGGTATTCTGGATGTGGGCGATAGCATTGATCGGCGCGGCATCCGCATTCGTTGAAAGCACACTTGCACAGATATACAAGAAAAAAGGTGAAAACGGGTGCTACGGTGGCCCTGCAAACTATATCGAGGCAGCGCTTCACAGCCGTACTCTCGCGATAATCTTCTCTGTTCTTCTCATACTCACATACGGAGTAGGATTTAATATGCTCGCATCCTATAACCTTCAATCAACCTTCTCCGCATATAGCTTCTATGACGCAAAATATACGCCTTGGATAATAGGCTCTGCTCTCGCTATCCTTGTAGCTATATGTCTTATAGGAAACGCGAAAAAGCTCATAAAGGTAACCGAGGTACTCGTTCCCTTTATGGGTATAGCTTACGTCGCGGTAGCCTTGATAGTTGTCGCATTAAACATAACCTCTATTCCCACGGTATTCGCAAGAATATTTACCGAAGCATTTGACTTCAAGGCTATCTTTGGCGGCTTCAGCGGCTCGTGCATTATGTACGGAATAAAAAGAGGTCTTTTCAGTAACGAAGCCGGTATAGGTTCTGCTCCTAACGCTTCGGCATCCGCAGAGGTCTCTCACCCCGCAAAGCAGGGACTGGTTCAGGTGCTCTCGGTCTTCCTCGATACTCTCGTAATATGTACGGCGACGGCGTTTATGTGTCTGTGTTCGGGAGTTGAGCCTACCGCCGCGCTTGAAGGTGCGCCCTACGTTCAGCTTGCTATAAGAACGACACTCGGTGCTTTCGGACCTATCTTTATAACGGTCGCAATGTTCCTTTTCGGATTTACCACGCTCCTTGGAAACCTTTATTACGTTGACAAGGGTATCAGCTATATCCTCGGTCACGAGCCTTCAAAAAAAGCTCAGACGGTATTTCACGTTATCGAGTCCGCGATAGTTCTTCTCGGCTCGGTTCTCAGCGCGTCTCTGCTTTGGAATATCTCCGACATATTTATGGGCGGAATGGCTCTTATAAATCTTCCCGTCATTTTCATTCTAGGCAAATACGCTTTTCGTGCTCTCAAGGATTATGAAAAACAGAAGAATGATGGCAAAGACCCCGTATTTCACGCAAAAGACATTGATCTTCCCCACGACGTTGATTATTGGGATTGATTTGTAAACAGTTAATAAAAACCGCCTCTCATAAGGACATTGACCCTTATGAGAGGCGGTTTTACTGTATGCTTAAATATATTCCTGCTTACTTAAAATACGCTCAAAGAGTTCAGTTAGCGGAAGTATCAGAAGCCCCACTATGAAATTACCGACACCGTTAATTATATCAAACGGAAGTCCCGCTATTATCCAAGCCACAGTCTGCTCAAAATTCAATCCGAACATAAGAGCTTGCGCAGGGGCATACAACGTTCCAAACGCAAATCCGTGAATGCAACATACTACGGGATAAACAACACACTTGAGCTTTTTGGGCATCTTACTTGGGAGTAGCATTGTGATAGCCCACAATATAGTCCAAATATAAAGGTATGGCATCCACCACATATTAAACCCTGCATACAGACCGTTTAACATTACGTAAACGTATATGGGAATAAGCGCCTTCTTGCGAAATACTATTGTATACGTCATCGTCAGCATTCCAAGCAAATGGATATTTGGCAGGAACTCCATAATTATTTTGGAGCAAAACATAACAGTACCGAGCATCGCAAAGATGACTGATTCCAATATATGCAAGTGTGAGCTTTTTAGGGGCTCGCTCTTATTCCTTGGTGTATACAAGCTGATATCTAGCTCCCTCTATTATTTCAGTGGTATCAACTCCGCTCATCGCGTATTCGCCATCGATATAGAATGCCCAATAGCTTTTATCAACGTCATAATCAGCAGTAATGCCGTTAACCGCCTTGACATACAAGCCATACTGACCTTCTTCGCCCGAAATAAGCTCGTGCTCAAGGAGAGCCGCACCGACGGTATCCTTGTCGGTCTTTATTGTGAAGGTAACAAGCTGATCCTCGGCTTTTACTTCGACTATCGCGGTCTTAGCACCGTCTCCGAATTCCATATCCTTACGGTATGTAGCGTTCTCCCAAACGCCTGTCTTTTCTACTGAGTTGCAGGACGCTAACGCAAATACAAAGATAAGCGCGAGAAGAAGTGCAACGATCAATTTTAATGTTCTTTTCATTTTTCTTTATCCTTTCTGATTTTTTGCAAAAGGATAAAATAAAAGTACCCTTCGTGGGGTACTGTGATCCTCGCTATCCTGCCCATAGCAAAGCAGAGTCAGGGCATAAAACGCTCTGACCTTTATTTTCACTGTCTCCCCCATGTTGCCCAAGAGACTCTTACGTGTCACAAAGCGATAAGCATTCCGACTTGACGTTTGCAGCGCAAACTGAGATACGGTAATGGCTGTTGCTACGGATTCTCACCGTGATTTCCTTATCCCCGAGCATACCGTCACGCAATATACCCGACAACGACTATGAATTTCATAGTCAGATGCTCTGTGTTTATTCCTTTACATAAGATATTTTACCACAAAATATGTCATTTTTCAAGTATGTAAATAAATTTTTAAGTCTAAAAAACGCTGCCTGTGAGATACGCTCTCACAAGCGACGAAAAATTTAAAAGTTATTCGATAGGCTCGAAGTCAGCCGCTCCGTGCTTGCAAAGCGGACAAACGATATCCTCGGGAAGCGGATCGCCCTCGTATACCCAGCCGCACACCTTACAAACATAACCCTTCTTGCCCTCGGTCTTGGGCTTGGGCTTAACGTTTTTCTGGTAGTAGGTGTATGTCATAGTCTCTTTGTCAGAGAGCACTCTCGCCTCGGTTACAGAGCAGATGAACATTCCGTGAGTGTCGAGGTCGATATACTGCTCGACCTTGAGCGACATAAAGGAATTTATATATCTTGGCAGGAACACAAGACCGTTATCCGAACGAAGCGGCTCGCAGTTAGCAAATTTGTCAACGTTTCTTCCGCTTACAAATCCAAAGGTCTCAAAAACCTTGAACGGAGCGTCGGTAGACAGACAATTTATATTCATAATTCCCGTCTGCTTTATTATATGGTGAGAATAATTAGCTTTATTTATGGTCACGGCAATTCTGTTGGGGGTATTGGTGACCTGAGTAACGGTATTCACAATAAGACCGTTATCCTTCTTTCCGTCATTTGAGGTAACGACGTAGAGACCGTATCCGATATTAAATAGCGCGGTGAGGTCGTTCTTGTTCGCGGTCTTATCCTGCTGTGCAAGATATTCGCGCGAGAGCTCGTCCGCAAGGGCATCAAGCTGTGCTGTGCTCTCCTCGTTCAAAGCGGACATTATCTTAACGCTTGTCTCGGCAAAGGTAAGATTCTTGCATTTCTCAAGCATACCCTTCATAACCTTAGCCGCAAGGGGCGACCAGCTTCCGTTCTCTACAAGGGCAACGGTCCTGTTGCTGAAATTACGCTCTGTGAGATGATTTATAAACTCTCTCATAAACGGAAATATCTCGGCGTTATAAGTCGTTGTAGCAAGAACTATCTTACTGTAACGGAAAGCATCCTCAACAGCCTCTGCCATATCGCATCTCGCAAGGTCATTGACGACGACCTTGGGACAGCCGTTTGCCTTAAGTCTCTCGGCAAGGCGAAGTACCGCCTTCTTTGTATTTCCGTAAACCGAGGTGTAAGCGATAACTATTCCCTCCTCCTCGGGCTGATAGCTCGACCATGTGTTATAAAGGTCGATATAATATCCGAGATTTTCGGAAAGCACCGGACCGTGAAGCGGGCAGATAGTCTGTATATCGAGTCCCGCAGCCTTCTTGAGCAGAGTCTGAACCTGCGCGCCGTATTTGCCGACTATTCCTATATAATAGCGTCTTGCCTCGCACGCCCAATCCTCATCGGCGTCAAGCGCTCCGAATTTTCCAAATCCGTCAGCGGAAAACAGCACCTTGTCCGTGCTGTCGTACGTGACGATGACCTCGGGCCAGTGCACCATGGGAGCGGTAACAAAGGTGAGTGTATGTTTACCCAAACAGAGCGTATCGCCCTCTCCGACTACCATTCTGTTGTCAGCAAAATCTGTTCCGAAAAAGCCCTTCATCATCTGAAAAGCCTTTGCAGAGGATACGACGGTCGCATCGGGATAATTCTTTATAAAGTTTACGATATTCGCGGAATGGTCGGGCTCCATATGCTGAACCACAAGATAATCAGGCTTTCTGTTGCCAAGCGCGTTCTGCATATTATCAAGCCACTCGTGTGTAAACGCGGCGTCTACCGTGTCCATAATAGCGATCTTTTCATCAATGATAGCGTATGAGTTATAAGACATTCCGTTGGGCACGTCATACTGACCCTCAAACAGATCTATCTTATGGTCATTTACGCCGATATACTTTATATCGTTTGTAACAATCATAATTTCTCCTCCAATAAATATGTTAGATTAAAATGTTGCTCTCACAAAATTATGTGTAATTACATAGCACAATTATACTATAATTCCGAACGCTTGTCAATCTCATTATAAAATTTATATCCTTGTTAACAAGACGTTTGTATTTGCAAAAGCTCAAGAAAAAACAGAAATGACCCTTGACCGAAACTTTCTGCCTCGATCAAGGGTCATTTCTGACTACTCTTGATATCTAACATCTTTTGTTATCCTCTCTTTCATTGATCTACCTCTCTCTAATCCACCGAAAGATTTATCCTTGCTTTACGCCTAATCTTTCGTTTGCGGCTTATAAAAGGTGAATTTGAATTTTCTTGGCCTTGAGCACGAACGTTTATTCACGAGATCTGATATTCTTTTCACACACTCACTATCTACATTTCACTCAATCTATATAAATGCGTAACACCGCCGTGTTCAACTCTCTCCTCTCATTCAGATCAAGCAGAACAAACTGATTTTGGAATATCTTTTATCGTGTCAAAACCGTTTTTACTTTCTCATCGGCTTGTACCTTCCTTTCCTCTGTGTCTACATTATAGCATAAATTTTCGGGCTTTGCAATTGACATTTTGTAAAAACTTAATAATTATTTTTTGTTCAATCGGACAATTTTGGTGATTTGTGACACATTTTTCTTGACAACGCCTCCTGTATATGATATAATAGGTATGTTGTGTGGTGCTGCCACAGGCTTTTTTGTTTAAGAGATAAATTTTAAGGCTAAGTCAAAAGCTTTTAAGAGGGCGAATGACTTAGCCTTTTATTATTCTATTTTCTGCTCTTTGGGAAGCTTTATCGTAAATTCGGTCGACAAATTTTCGCTTCTCACAGCTACCTCGCCCTTGTGTAGCTCGGTTATCCTTTTAACTATCGCAAGTCCGATGCCGTTTCCGTAGGACGAATGTGATTCGTCCGCTTGATAAAATTTATTCCATATCCTGTCCAATTTGTCACGCGGTATCTCAACTCCGGTATTGGCTATCGAAACGCTTATTATATCCCCTTCGTCGCTTATTGTGACAGACACCGTGCTGTTATCGGGAGAAAATTTTACGGCGTTATCAAGAAGATTTATCCATACCTCTTTGAGTAATTCCTCGTTTGCCTCTATCGTATACTCGTCAAAATCGAGCTGAAGCTCAATATTCTTCCGCGACCACTTTTCCTCAAGCAAAAGCACCGCCGAGCGTATCTGCTCAGAGAGATTAAACGATGAGACCTCCGAAAGTATTGCCTGATTTTCGACCTTGGTAAGATTGAGGACATTCGTCGCCATATAGGAAAGTCGCATAGATTCTTCCTCTATCGCGTCAAGGTATTGCTGCTTCTGCTCATCGCTCAGATTTCCTTTTTTAAGCAGCTTGGCAAAGCCCGCGATAGAAACTATCGGGGTCTTGAACTCGTGAGAAAAGTTGTTTATAAAATCTCGGCGGAGCATTTCTGTGTTCTGCAATTCCTCTGCAAGCGTATTGAAGCTATCCGTCAGCTCGAGAAAGGTCGGATGATTTCCAAGCGGCTTGCCGAATTTCATTCTCACCTTAAAATCTCCCGAGGCGAGACGGTTCATATTATTGACCCACTTATTGACGGGCTTGAGTGGTATCTTACTCACAAAAATCGATATCGTCGCGCCCATAAAAACGCTTGTCAGCACCATTACAAGAATTATATTTCCGACGCTTGAATACTCAAAGCTTCCTATAACGTCAAACGCAAGCAAAAGATATACGCTGAGCGATGCTAGTCCCACAGCCCATACCAGCACGAAAAATACAACAGCCGCAAACAAAAGTGTCAGTGAGAACCGCTGTTTATTCTTCTTTTTCTTGTTTCTTTTCTGTCTTTTTATATTTTTTATCACAGCTTTTTTACCGCCTTATATCCAAGTCCGCGGACCGACTCTATCTCAAATTCGCTCCAGCCCTCAAATCTCTTACGGAGTCTGCCGATATGTACCGTAACAGTCTCCCAGCCCGTCTCACTCTCGCTTCCCCATATCTCGTCCATAAGCTGAATACGCGTAAATATCTTGCCTGGGTAGGAGAGCAGCTTATAAAGCAGCAAAAACTCCTTTTGAGGAAGCTCGTATACCTCGCTTCCTTTCGTCACCGTGAAGGAATCGTAATCAAGCACGACATCTCCGATCTCTATCCTTCTTTCACTTGCGATCTTTGCGCGTCTTAAAAGTGCCTTTATCCTATATAGCATCTCCTCGTCGTCGATGGGCTTTGTGATATAGTCGTCAGTTCCCACGAGAAAACCCTTATGCTTATCCGCGGGAAGCTGCTTTGCCGAGACCATGAGTATAGGCAGATTGTTATTGGCCTCGCGGATATGTTTTGTAAATTCATAGCCGTCCATCTTTGGCATCATAATGTCAAGCACAATAAGGTCTATGTGCTCTCTATCCATTATCTCAAGTGCTTCCTCACCGTTTTCTGCCGTACTTACGATATATTTTGCATCTTTGATAACAGCGCTCAGAAAAAGCCTTGTGTTTTTATCGTCGTCAACAACAAGAATATGAAACATCTCAGTTCCCCCTAAAATTCTATTTAAAACCCATAAAAGCAAAATAAAATTATAACTTTATATTCATTATATCACAAAAATTCTATTTTTGCAGAAAAAGTTTATTTTCAGTTTAGAAAAATAAGATAATATGTATTTTGTATTATGTAGTATTGACGATACTATCAGGAGGGAATATAATTATGAGCACTTACATTTTATACAATCCCGTAGCAGGAAACGGCAACGCTGAAAAGGATACAAAAATTTTAGAAACGCTGTATGAAGGAGATATATTTTTCAAGGATATAACCAAGCTCCCTTCGTTGTCAGAGTTCATCGCTCCGCTTGATGAAGCCGATAACGTCGTAATTTGCGGCGGCGACGGAACATTAAACCGTTTCATAAACGATATTGAGGGCACGGAGTTAAAGTGCAATATACTTTATTACGCGCTTGGCTCGGGAAATGATTTTATGAACGACATCGGCAAAAATCGCGGCGACGAGCCCTTTAGTATTAAAGAATACATATCAAATCTTCCCACAGTAGAGGTGAACGGAGAAACATACAGATTTTTGAACAACGTTGGATTCGGCATCGACGGCTATTGCTGTGAGGTCGGAGACAATTTAAAAAAGACTGCAAAAAAGAAGATCAATTACACTTCTATCGCTATAAAAGGTCTTCTTTTCCACTACAAGCCGACAAATGCGACAGTAGTCGTTGACGGTAAGGAATACCACTATAAAAAGGTGTGGATAGCCCCCACTATGAACGGTCGCTTCTACGGCGGCGGTATGATGCCCACGCCCGAGCAGGACCGTAACGATCCCGAGGGCACACTCTCTGTTATGCTGTTTTACGGCAAAGGCAGACTGAAGACCTTGAGCGTTTTCCCGTCTATATTCAAGGGTGAACACGTAAAGCACACCGATATGGTAGCTATTCATAAAGGAAAGGATATAAGCGTAAGCTTTGATTCTCCCGCACCTGTCCAGATAGACGGTGAGACCATCGTAGGCGTAACAAGCTACCGCGCAACAGCAAAGGTAAGCTGTCCTGTAAACGCTTAATATTTAAAATCCGTCCACAAAATGCAATAATCTTATTGAAAATATCTCAAAACAAAAAGTTCCCACATACCAAAGAAACGGTTTGTGGGAACTTCTTGTTCTACAATGAAAGTGAACGGACTTATACCAAGTCTTCTCCGACGGGAGAAGGCTTTTTGGTGACAATTACGTATGCATGATCAATTTCAAATTGATTTATAAGTTTTAGATTTGCTTTTGAAATAAAATTACATATATCAGAGAGATTATCCGGATATATTTTTATTTTTCTTGTACCCATATCTATAAACTCGTTTTGGTTTTTGTCGATTGATAAAACGAAAAGACCATCAGCATTCAACAACGAGGAAATTTTTTTGATAGCGGTCAATTTGTTATCTATATGCATAAATGTCAGTGATGAATATATTACATCGAACTGTTCGCCAAATTCAAATGACATAAAATCATCACAAATAAGTTTTATATTATCGTAAGTTGACAAATTCTCTTCTGCCCTTTGTATAGTTTTTTCAGAGATATCTATTCCATATAAACTTTTACAGTTAGGTGCAACCTTAATTGCAATTCGACCTGTTCCAATTCCTATCTCCAAAACAGATTTTCTTTTGTCAAGTTGCATACTTTCGATAAAAATTTCCCCGTCCCACTTATCCATATAATCCCTTAGCGGTTTAGGATCTCGAGCGGGGTCATTATTTTCATCTATCAATTTATCGTAATGCTCAATTACGTCTTTCATCTTTGCCTCTTTTTATTACAAAAATCAATCTGAACTCCTGTGTTTCCAACTTTTCCGTTAAAAACAACAGAGGAAAGTATCTACGGATTTTTTACATATAGATTTTAGATTATTTCGCCCTTTCAAAATAGTGTCTTGCGAAATCGGCGATAGCGGGAGTAAGCTCCTTTATCTCCCAATCCGACGTATTGACAGTCAGATGATAGGACGCGCGGTCTCCCCACTTGCCCTCGGATATTATCTCTCTGGTCATTTTTCGGTTTTTATCAATATTCTTGATGTTTCTCTTAAGCTCCTTCTCGGATATCCGTTCACCGTCGTCCATTCTCTCAATACATCTCTTGAGTTTTGACGACAGATTTGCGCAAACAAATATCTTAAGAGGCTTCTCCGCCGCCAAAATAACGTCGGCATTTCTTCCGACTATAATACAGTCCCTATCAAGCTCAGCGATCTTTTCAACAACTTGGGTCTGAGCGATCAAAAGATCGGTATCAACAAGCGGAACTCCCGAGATACCCGAAAATGAATGTCTGAACGTAAGCGGCATAGTCTTCCACGCGGAAAATTCGAGCGCCCTTTCAACGTATTTTTCATCAAGCCCCTTTTTCTCCGCGATAGCGCTTATAATTTCTTTGTCATAATAATCAAATCCAAGCTCGTCTGCAAGACGTTTTCCAAGCTCTCGGCCCCCGCTTCCAAACTCTCGGCTTATTGTAATTATCTTAGCCATAATTATCTCCTTAAAAAGTATCGCTCACAAATAAATATTGACCGTACGTATAAATTATACTGTACATATATAAAAATGTCAATCCCACTATTGAAATCAGATTTCTGTACTTTCAAGATGCCTACGAATTTAAATATATACGTCTTGTGCAATTTATATATATTTGTATAAAAAAATTAGTAATTTGTACCTGAAAGCTCTGAATTTTCAAAATTTGTAAATCAAAGTTTGTTTAATACTTGACAATCAGGGCTGATTGTGATAAAATTATCATTGCGTAACAAATAAATTTAAACTTAAAAAATTTACGGAGGTTACTTATGGATAAGCTGATCGTGATATTCACTTTTGCAGCTGCTATTCTCGCATTGCTTTTCGCTGTGTTTACCGCAAGAAAAGTAATGAAATTCTCAGAAGGAACAGATTTGATGAAAAAGATCTCTTCCTCTATAAGAAAAGGAGCAAACGCTTTCTTAAAGAGACAGTATAGAATAGTTATTGTCTTCTTTGCCGTTATGCTCGTTGTACTTGCCGCTATGGCAATTTTCGGTCTTCTTTCTCCCTTTGTTCCGTTTGCTTTTGTCACAGGCGGATTCTTCTCGGCTCTCTCGGGCTTTATCGGAATGAAGATCGCAACCGCATCGAACGCAAGAACCGCGAATGCTTGTCAGGAAGGTCTTAACCGCGGACTCAGAGTCGCTTTCTCCGCAGGAAGCGTTATGGGCTTTACCGTTGTTGGCCTCGGTCTTTTGGATATATCCGTATGGTTCTTCCTTTTGAAGTTCGTATTTGGTCTTGAAGCCGCTGAAATAACGAGCGCTATGCTTACTTTCGGTATGGGCGCTTCTTCAATGGCTCTCTTTGCCCGTGTTGGCGGCGGTATCTTTACAAAAGCGGCTGACGTTGGCGCTGACCTTGTTGGTAAGGTAGAGGCAGGAATCCCCGAGGACGACCCCAGAAACCCCGCTGTTATAGCAGATAACGTTGGTGACAACGTCGGTGATGTTGCGGGAATGGGCGCTGACCTTTACGAATCCTACGTAGGCTCTATCATATCCGCTTGCGCTCTCGGCGTTGCGGCTCTTGGAACTATAACAGCTATGGCTCTTCCTATGATCCTTGCGGCTGTCGGAATAATTTGCTCTATATTCGGAACATTCCTCGTAAGAACAAAAGAAGGCGCTACTCAAAAGCAGCTCCTTCGTGCGCTCTCTCGCGGAACAAACTTCTCGGCTATCGTTATAGCTCTCGTATCCTTCCCCCTTGTATATTTCATTCTTGGAAAAGATCATTGGACGGTATATTTTGCTATTCTCGCAGGTCTTGTTGCAGGTGTTCTTATAGGTCAGGCAACAGAATATTACACATCTGACAGCTATAAGCCCACAAAAAATCTTGCGGCAACATCCGAAACAGGAACAGCGACCATCATAATCGGCGGACTTTCTGTCGGTATGCTTTCAACCCTTATCCCGATAATCATCGTGTCAATATGCGTACTCGTTGCCTTCTTCGTATCGGGCGGTGCCACAAATATGTCCTCGGGTCTTTACGGTATATCTCTTGCGGCTGTCGGAATGCTCTCTACACTTGGAATCACACTCGCTACCGACGCATACGGTCCCGTTGCTGATAACGCTGGCGGTATCGCTGAGATGGCTGGTCTTGACAAGAAGGTAAGAGAACGCACAGACGCTCTTGACTCTCTTGGAAACACCACAGCGGCAACAGGTAAGGGCTTTGCGATCGGCTCTGCCGCGCTCACAGCTCTCGCGCTTATGGCTTCTTATATCGATAAGGTCAAGACCATCGATGGCGGTGCTGAAAAGGTTGCCAACCTTAGTATAATGAACCCCACAGTACTTATCGGTCTTTTCGTAGGAGCTTGTCTCCCGTTCGTATTCGCTGCTCTCACAATGAACTCTGTCGGCCGCGCGGCGCAGAGTGTCGTTAAAGAGGTTCGCCGTCAGTTCAAGGAGATCACAGGTCTTATGGAAGGCAAGGCAGAAGCAGATTACGCAACCTGCGTTGACCTCTGCACAAAGGCAAGTCTTCGTGAGATGGTTCTTCCCACAGTAGTTGCGGTAGCAGTTCCCGTTATCGTAGGTCTTGTTCTCGGATGCCCCGGAGTTGTTGGTATGCTCGCAGGAGCGACCGCATCGGGATTCCTTATGGCAATATTTATGTCTAACTCGGGCGGAGCTTGGGACAACGCCAAGAAGTACATAGAAAGCGGAGTTCACGGCGGAAAGGGCTCTGATTGCCACAAGGCTGCCGTTGTCGGCGACACGGTTGGTGACCCCTTCAAGGATACATCCGGTCCCGCAATCAACATCCTTATCAAGCTTCTCTCTATGGTTTCGATAGTATTTGCGGCAATCGTTGTTAACTTCTCACTCTTTTAAGATAATATAAAAATTTGAAGGCGTGTCCGAAACAAAATTCGGACACGCCTATTTGCATACGTTATTTATAACAGCGGAATTTCCGCCTCCGCTTTAAGACGCGACCAGCGTCTGTCTATCTCATTCTGTATCTCGTCTCTTACGTCCTGATATCTATCTTTGCAAAGATGCCTGGTTCTTCCCATCATAGCAAGCCAGTCGGACACAGGTATCTTCTTCCCTCTTTTTTCGGGGTCGTAAGAAAGAGATGTGCAGCCTTTTTCAACCTCATAAAGCGGGAAATAGCAGCTATTCACTGCCGCAGCTATCACTCCTCGCTCAGTACTCGGCTTGTCGCCCCAGTTAAGCGGACACGCAGAGAGGCATTTGATATACGCCGTTCCGTAATTTTTGGCGTAATATTGCGCCTTTGCCGCTTTTTTTATAAAATCATTGGGGTCGGATTCAGCGGCGGTCGCCACGTACGGCATTCCCGTCGCCGCCATTATCCTTGGCATATCCTTGTTGAAAAAGCCTTTACCCGAGCTGTACTCTCCAATATGAGAGGTCGCGCTTTTCGCGCCCATAGGTGTTGAATAGGAAAGCTGATATCCCGTGTTCATATAGCCGCCGTTGTCATATTCAAATATCACCACTCGCTCTCCTCTGAGTGCCGTACCGATCGCAGATCCCATACCTATATCCATTCCTCCGTCACCGCTAACCATAACGAAGGTGATATCTCCCTCGGGAAGCTCTCCGCGCTTCTGCCTTACCTCAAACGCCTTTGCCACGCCCGACAAGGTCGCCGCTCCGTTTTGAAAAAGATTGTGGATATAGGGCACTTTGAATGCTGTTTTGGGATAAGAGGTCGTGACGACCATTCCGCACCCCGTCTGAAAGAGTAGGACTACGTTCCCTTCCATACCTCTTAGCAAAAGATTGAGATTGACCGGTATTCCACAACCGGGACACGCACCGTGGCCGGGGGCAAGCCGTTTAGATCTTGCAAGTGTGTCTCTTATATTTGCGCCCTTTACGATGACCTCTCCGTCTTGCTCGGTACAGCTTATTATTCCGCTTGAGGAAGAAGATGCGCAAACCGGCTCAAAATACGGCTGCGGAGCATAGTTTTTCTCACCCTTGTAAACACCGTAATAATCAAAGCTAGGCGCTTTGCCACCCGAACAGCTTTTGAATATCTCTACTATATCTTCCTCATAAATATCCTTGCCGCCAAGCCCATATATCCTGCTGATGACCTTGACGCTGTTTCCGTTCTCCTGAAGTGCGGCGCGTATTTCAAGTGACATATTTCCTCCGCCCGCGCCGTAGCTGTCCTGCCTGTCTGCAACTATAACTGTTTTGGCATTTTTGCAGATGTGCGCTATTTCGTTGCTTGGAAAGGGACGTAAAACACCAAGGGTGAAGACTCCCACTTTTTTCCCTTCACCTCGAAGCTTGTCAACTGCCGCTTTGGCGGTGAGGTATGCCGAACCCAAGACAAACAAGATAGTATCTGCATCGTCGGTACGGTATTCGGGCGCAACACTCAGCGATCTGCCCGAAAGCTTTTCAAACTCTCGGTATACCTCGGGGATCACATCTCTCGCGTCCTCCATAGCCATATGAAGCTGATACTTATTGTTCAGTATATCGGGCTCGTTCATATACGACCCTATCGTTACAGGATTTTCGACGTCAAGAAGATCATATCCTCTTTTCTCAAATCCTATAAATTCACGAACGTCAAGATCGTCGGCGAAAACGTAACAGTTTCGCTTTTGGTGACTGGTAAAAAATCCGTCAAAGGCTACTATCACAGGGAGCTTTAATCTCTCGGCTATCTTGAGCGCACAGATATTCATATCGTAAACCTCTTGCGCGGACGCGGCAAACAATATCACCCAGCCCGCATTGAGTGTATACATAATATCGCTGTGGTCGCCCTTTATAGAGAGCGGACCCGAAACCGTGCGGCAGGCAACGTTAAGCACCATTGGAACTCTTGTACCCGACTGAACGGGCAACTGCTCAAGCGCGTATAAAAGTCCGTTTGCCGAGGTTGCGTTGAAAACTCTGCCCCCCGCTGCCGATGCGCCGTAGCATATTCCCGCAGCGCTATGCTCTCCCTCCGCCGCCATAAGCGCGATAGAGTGCTCTCCGTCAGCGCCCATTCTGTCAAGATACTCGGCTATCTGCGTTGACGGAGTTATTGGATAATACCCCATAACGTGATAATTTATCTGCTTTGCAGCGTATGCCGCCATCTCGTTTCCGCTTTCAAACAACAACTTTTGCTCTGCCCTTTTCATCACACTATACCCCCATCAAGTCTTTTTTCATCAAGATATGCCTCGCCCGTAATATATGGGTCTGCCCCCGCCATATCGAAATCAATATGCTTTGCGATAAGGTCCTTGTTTCTAACAAAATACTTTTTGTCGGGATGCTCGGCTTCCTTTCCGCAGACAAGCGCCTCTGTGGGACACACCTCGACACAGCGCAAGCAACCCTTGCAGTGATGGTAATCAAGTCCCTTGTTTACCATTGCCGCCTTTCCCTTGTACTCTCCCCTGACAAACTGAAACACCATATCGGGACAGGTGCTGTCGCAAAGACCGCAATGAATACATTTTTCTGGCAAAAATAGCGGGATATATCCCTCTCTGGACGGACTAAGGTCATTAGATACAGTACTTCCTATGTGTGAATTGACCCCGCCTATCGGCGCGTTGTCGTATCCCCACAAGCTCTGCGCCTCACGGTATTCCACCTCCTTATATCGTCCGTCGTCAATAAACTCCTGCGACTTCACTTCATTATATCCCGCCTCAAGACCCGCAA
The DNA here is from genome assembly GCA_045602205.1 of Eubacteriales bacterium. Lineage (GTDB taxonomy): Bacteria > Bacillota > Clostridia > Oscillospirales > CAG-272 > HGM12713. The sequence continues at coordinate 7,777 of JAZSBF010000001.1, read as the reverse complement.
GATTTTTCTCAAGCATTGCGGGATATTTCTTTCCAATACTTTCTCTCACAAGCTCCTTTGCCGCCTCAAGCGGAATAAATTCCGATGCCTTTATAATAGCGCCAAGCATTATCATATTGACGCGGCTGTGAGTGCTCATCGCAATACCGAGCGCATCTATACAGAATATCTTGCCCGCAGATAGCTTCAGAATATCCCTTGCACTCTCGGGAGTCTCAGAGGTATTTACAACAACAGTGCAATTTTTGCGAACGCCCGCGGTAACCGGCATTGTTTTTGAGAGCGCCAAGTGAAAAAGCGCGAGCATATGCGGATGCTCTATGGGACTGTTGTGAAGTATATCTCGCTCAGGCGCGCTAAAACGCACATACGCCTTTACAGCCGACCCTCTTTTTTCCGAGCCGTAGCTTGAAAAAGAAGCCGCATTTAGCCCAAGATACGCCGCCCCAAGCTCTCCAAGTAGCTTTCCGCAAAGATTTGCGCCCAGCCCGCCTATACTCTCAAGGCGTATCTCAAAGCAACCGTTAGCATTCAGATGTGGTAGTTTGACCGAATATTTTGCTTTTTTTTGAAAATTATCCGTACTCATTTTCATCCCCCTTTTTTCATTTAGGGTTTACTTAAATGGGAAAATTTATACTGTTACACCAAAAAACAGCCTTTATCTGCCTTAACATAGCGGAGGATATATAATGGAATAAAGAAAAAATTTTGTACTTGAAAAATGTCAAAAAATGTGGTATAATTCAAAGCGATGTAAAAAAGAAAGGAATAAAAAATTATGTACTTTGCTTTGGCTTTATTTGCGATAACTTACGTGTTAATGCTTGTTTTCAGTAAATACAGACCGTATATCGCTATCGCTTCCGGTTTGATATTCATTGTTTCGGGAATGCTTCCTATAAAGAATGTTCTCGGCACAATAGATTTCAACGTTATTCTGATGATTGCAGGAACTATGGGTATTGTTGCGCTTTTCATAGAAAGCAAAATGCCCGAGCTTCTTGCAGACTTGATTATGGAGAGGGTTCCAAACGTTAGATGGGCGGCAGTTGCTATGGCTCTCTTTGCAGGTGTTATTTCGGCATTTGTGGACAATGTTGCCACTGTGCTTATGATAGCTCCTGTTGCGCTTGAGATATGCAGAAAGCTTAATACCAACCCTGTTCCATTCATTATTGGTATTGCCGTTTCTTCAAACCTGCAAGGTGCGGCAACACTTGTCGGAGACACGACCGCTATTATGCTCGGTTCAGCTCTTGATATGAGCTTTATGGACTTCTTCTGGTACAAGGGCAGACCAGGTATGTTCTTTGTCGTAGAGCTTGGCGCAATTATTTCCGCAGCTATTTTGTTTCTCGTCTTCCGCAAGGAAAAGGAGCTTATCCCAAAGACACAAACTCGTACAAAGGTAACCGATTACGTTCCTTCAGTCCTGCTTGTTGGCGCAATAGTGTTGCTTATAGTAGCTTCCTTTATTCCCAACAAACCGAGCATCACAAACGGACTTATCTGCTGTGTGCTTTTAGTCATTGGTCTTGTTTATAACCTTGCAAGAAAAAAGAAGCTGTCGGCAATAACGTCTCCGCTGAAAGCGATTGACTTTGAGACTATCGGTCTTCTGCTTGGATTGTTTATTATGATAGGCGGTATTTCGGCGATGGGCGTTATAGACGCTATTGCAGGACTGCTTGCAAAAGCCGGCGGCGGAAACATATTCCTCCTCTATACAGTTATCGTTTGGGGATCGGTATTGATATCTGCGTTTATTGATAACATTCCGTACGTTGCCACTATGATTCCTGTCATTGCGGGAATTGCGGCAACCCTTAACGTTGATCCTACTGTGCTTTATTTTGGACTGCTCTCGGGAGCGACCCTTGGTGGAAACTGCACCCCGATCGGAGCGTCAGCAAATATTGCAGGAATAGGCATACTTCGCAAAGAAGGCTACACGGTTAAAAATTCCGATTTCTTTAAGATCGGTATTCCCTTTACTTTGGCAGCCATTATTCCCGCATATGTTTATCTGTGGTTTGCGTTTGGATGATAAGCATCTTTAAGATCACAAAACACAACGCAAAAAGGACGCCGATCGGCGTCCTTTTTGCGTTTGTCTTGGCACATTTGTGCTTCTTATTGCATAGGCTGTAACGATGTGAAAAATCATATTACAAGATGAGGGGGCGAATATGTATTACAAGAGTAATGAAAATAATCTTTATTCCACGCTTCGAAGATTGCCCGACGCAGTAGCGGTGATTGGAGGAAATGAAAAAAACAGCAGACTTCAAGGGACGGTCAAATTTTATCAAGAGGCGAGAGGTGTTTTGATCGTAGCAGATATCTCCGGACTTCCTGTTTCATCTGAGGCGTGCAAAAACAATATTTTCGCATTTCATATTCATGGAGGCGAGTCGTGTACGGGAAACGAAAATGATCCGTTTGCCGATGCGGGAACCCATTATAATCCCGATGGATGCCCTCACCCCTATCACGCGGGAGATATGCCGCCTCTTTTTGGTGCAGGCAGTCGGGCATTTCTTGCCTTTCTAAGCGATCGTTTCAACGTGAATGAGATTCTCGGCAAAACTGTTATCATTCACGATCGCCCCGATGATTTTACAACACAGCCGTCGGGTAACGCAGGCGAAAAGATTGCCTGCGGAGTTATATCAAGAGTGAGACGCTGAGAGTAGAATGAGTGGACTCGAACCCATAAGCCTCACGACGATAAATTTTCGTGTCTTTTTCGGGCGCTCGGCTCGAAAAATGTACGATGATGGGGCTTAGTTAACAACTAAGCCCCATCATATTCAATTATCGTTCAAAGATACATACGCCATATTCAAGCAGGGAGCGGCATACTCGGTATATTCGTGATCATATGCGATGCATTCGCCTGCGCCCTCGCCGTAAACCGTGATAATATCACCCACGATAAATCTCTGCTGATCCTCCAACAAGCAATCACGAAGTATCAGCTTATATTCCGAGCCGTTTTCGGCTTCGCAAAGATAGCATACGTAATCCTTGGAGTTGTAGAATTTATCCTGATAAGTAACTTTCTTGACTATTCTCAGCTTTACAGATATAAACTCATCTTCATAACCGTCTGGCGAACGGCAAATATCCTCAAGTGTTACAGTCTCGCATTGTGATATGTATTCTTCCTTAGAGAGCGAGTCGTCCACGGGGGCATTCCAAATATCAGTGATTCCCGAAATTATATTTCCTATACCAATCATTGATATTATCAAATACACAACGGCGAGCAAGATAAAAAGTACCTTCCGAGAGGTCTTATAAGGACTTGTAGCCAGAAGGATAGCTCCTACAATAGGGAACAGAACTATCATAATGGCGATAAACCACCACGAATGATACCACTCGATAAAGGTGACTCTGCCCGAGCCCGAGTTCTTCCTCGCTTTTTTATGTTTTACGGGGGCACGGTTGCCTGCTCGCATATTTTCAGGGCATATTTTTCCGCAAAGCGGACAAGACTCTCCGGCAAAGAAACAATTACAATCCGGGCATTTGTTTAGATCGGGGCGGTCAAGCTCCTCATTGTCGGCAAAAGAGCCAAGCATTCTTCCCATAGTATCAACCTCCTTTTGAGAGCTGTAACTATAATATCATAAATAGGGCGAATTGTCAACTGCGACAGAATATTCTGGCAAGTTTTCTCCCAAAAGATTTGTGTGAAAAATACCGTTAAAAATCTTGACATATTTTTCCGTTGGGGTTATAATGATTTGGGTAGCGACAAAATCAAACAAACTTTTTTAATTCTCAATACGAAAGGACAAAACTATGAGTAAAACATTATCTAATATTTTAACCGTTTTTAAGATAGCAAGGATTCTTGCCAAAATTGTTTTTATCTGCTGTATTATCGGCGGTGTGTGCTGTTTGCTCGGATTATTTATGCTTCCTATGGTTGAAGGTGTTATGCCTGATGGAATACTCGCTGAGACAGGCTTTGATATTGATACGGCGTATCTTGCGATGATCGTTGCAATCGTTTCTTGTGTTGGAGAGGCCGTTTTTGCGTTTCTGGCAGAACGCTATTTCAAGAGTGTTCTGGATTCACAAACTCCTTTTACCTTTAATGGCGCAAAGGAGTGCTTCCGTCTCGGTGTAGCTTCACTTATAATTTCTGCCGCAGTTTCGATTATATCGGCAATCGTTGCCGGTATCGTAGTTGCGCTTGCACAGATAAATGTTGTCGAACCCGATTTCAGCACCTCTATCACGCTTTCAACAGGACTCTTCTTTATGTTCATATCTATGCTTTTCAAGTACGGTGCTGAGCAACAGGAAACTTTATCCGAAGAAACAACAAAAGAATAACTCAGGAGAAATAAAGTGAAGAAAATACGAATAAAGTATATCTCTTCGGGCATCGCCTTTGGCTTGTTTTTGATATTCACGCTTCTGGTTAAGATATTCGATGTTGCCGAAATAGGTCCTCTGGGAACAAGCGTCGGATTTTCATCGATAAACAAAGCGATTTTCGAGCTTTTTGGAGAGAACAAAGCATGGGAAAATGTGACCGATATTATCGGTATAGCCGCGATAGCGATAGCCTTTGGATTTTGCCTTCTCGGCGCTTGTCAGCTTGTCAAGCGCAGATCTCTCCGTAAGGTCGATACAAGTATTCTTTTGCTCGGAGCATTTTACGTTTTGGTAGGTCTCGTCTACGTTTTCTTTGAGATAGTAGTTATAAATTACAGACCGATACTTGTTGACGGGCTTTTAGAGGCGTCATATCCGTCCTCTCACACGATACTCGTCGTTTGTATCACGGCGTCGGCGATGACCGCCTTGGGAGATATTTTCAAGGATAAAAGGATGCTGCTTCTCGTAAGCAACGTGATACTGTCGCTTATGCTTGCGCTGACGGTGGCAGGCAGACTTTTGAGCGGAGTGCACTGGTTCACCGATATCATAGGAGCAGTTTTGATATCCACCGCGCTCACAATGCTTTACAGCGCGCTAATGGATTATAAAAATGTATCGAAATAATAAATCGGGCTGTCTCAATTTACATTGAGACAGCCCGATTTATTACATTTTTTCCGCAAGCGTAGCTTTTTTCTTCCACTTGCCGCATAAGAAGTATATCATACTCGGTATTGCATATCCGTAAGGCGCAAGTCCGTAACCGAGCACGAATCCAAAGAATCCCCAACCGAAGAATATACCGAACAGCCAACTGAGACCTATGCGAAGCACAACGCCGTCAAGAAGCGCAAGTATCATACAAAGGCGCGCGTTTCCGATACCCTGTATAAAAGCTCCGCTGCCGCGCATAACGGCAAAGGCGGGAAACATCCACAGAATAGCCTTTATGAATGTGCTTGACATGTCGTGTACGAGCGGGTCGTCCGAGAAAAGCATAAACATCTGCTTTCCAAAGCAGATATACAGAAGCAGGAAAAATACCGTAAAAGCCGCAGAAAGTATCCACGCGTGATACACAACCTTCTCGGCTCTTTTTTGATGTCCCGCGCCGATGTTCTGACTTATCATAGGCATAGCGGCGTGCTGTATTCCTTGGGATATCTTGTTTACGATATCGTCTATTCTCACTCCTACACCAAAGGTCGCGGAAGCTACAAGTCCCACATTGTTTATCATAGAGTTTACAAAAAGCATTGATATATTTATAAAGCCCGATTGAATAGCCATCGGAGTTCCGAGACTCGTTATCATTTTGGCGTATCTGCCGTTTATGATAAAGCTCTCCCTTTTGAAATCAAAGCCAAAGCTTTCTTTTCGCTTGAACAGATAATAGAGAGAAAAGATGAAGGAAACCGCCTGACCTATGATAGTTGCCCAAGCCGCGCCCGCAACTCCCCAGCCCCAAAAGCCTGTAAAGAGGATATCCAGCACGAGATTGACCGCCGAGGCTATACCGATAAAGAGAAACGGTCTTTTGGCGTCTCCCATTCCGCGAAGGACTGCAGATACCATATTGTATCCCGCGCTGAATATAAGGCCCGTGCCGCATATGACGAGATATTGTATAGCCATAGTTTGAGACTCGATCGGAACGTTCAGAATTCTTATTACCCAATCCTTGATAAGAACTATCACGACTGAAAGAACAATGCCGAGAATTGCGATATAGCTGAACAGAGTGCCGATTATGTCGTTCATCTCTTTTTTCTTGTTTGCGCCAAGCGCCTGGGATATGAGCACCTGTCCCGCGTTTGAAAATCCGAGAGATACCATAGTGGCAAAGTTGATTATTTGGCTGCTTTGCGATACCGCCGAGAGTCCTGCCGTACCAACGTATTTGCCGACGATTATCATATCTATCGTGCTGTAAAGCACCTGCAACGCGTTAGATGCCATAAACGGAAGCATAAAGAAAAACAGCTGCTTTGCAATATTCCCCCGAGTAAAATCCTTGGATATAGCTTTTTCTTTCACCTTGATCGCACCGTCCTTTGTCAAAAAGTGTCTATATACCAAATAAATATTGTATCACAATCCTGTAATTTTTTCAAGATGTTTGCGGTAATATTATAATACTTTCGCATTAATAAAAAGTCCCCCGTTTTGAATAAGTCCGCTGAAAACAGACTCGTTCGTTTTACGGGGGATCTTCGAGAAAAGACAGCTTGCGTATGAGTAGAGTTAATTTCACTTGATAGTATGGTTTTAGATTTGGCATTTTCGCGCTCCTTTCGAGTGGTAAACACATTATACCGAAAGAGAACGGAAATGAAAGAAAAGTTTTTGAAAATTGTTTGTTGGGTTTATTATGGTATATTTTTCACGGAATGCAAAGTATCTTTTGTAGGTACCGGCGGCCTCGCTGCGGCTCGGTCACGCTCGCGTTCTGACATCACACTGTGATGTCATTCATTGCGCTCACGCCGCTTCGCTACCTCGACGGTCTGTTTGTGGCACTAGGGTACTCGTATTTGCTTCGCAAAAGCGAGGATTCGCTCGCTCTACGCCTAACCGTAGGGGTCGGCGTTAAACGTTTGCAAAGCAAACTTTACGCTGAGCGAAGCGACCCAGCTCGACTGACCCGAAAAATCCTCCGAACAAACGGGCTGTCGTGGGCGCCAGCCCCTACCAATATCCAAGCGAATGCAAACCTAAGTCCGCAATGCCTCGAAGCGTTAGTTCCAAAGACATACGCAAAAAGGACACCGAAGCGGTGCCTTCCATAAAGCAGGTTATACCTACCGATAGAAAATCATCTTCGTAGGGGCGTTCTGTGAACGCCCGCGGGCGAACGCAGTTCGCCCCTACGGAAAAGGACAGAGAATGTGAAATTTCTCTGTCCTTTTTTTACACATCTTGCTTGCAAGGTATAGTGTGTTACACCTTTTAGATGTACTGTCGGGCGGTAATAAGCCTCCCTTGTGTAAAGGGAGGTGGCACGGCTTGCCGTGACGGAGGGATTGTTAAAAGCAAAATTATACCGAAAACAATCCCTCAGCCGCCTTCGGCGTCAGCTCCCTTTACACAAGGGAGCCTTTTGTTTGTGCGAATCGAAAGTTCATCTGCTTTTCCTGACAAGCACTGCTTTTGTAGGCACAAAAGCGAAGCCCCGCACAAGGCGGGGCAGGAATTTACGGCTTTTTTGCAACCGCTTTCAAGCGATCAACGAGCGTTTCATAACGCGCGTTGGAGCGCAAAACAGCAGCCTCATCATCAGTGGTCAACCATTCAAGCATAGATTGAGAACGATTGCCTTCGGCTTCCATGATCCAGCCACCACTTGAGTATCCGCGAAGAATAGGCGAGG